>JBNAIF010000166.1:0-3462 GCA_050043595.1 Nitrososphaeraceae archaeon
AGCGGTAATTGATAATGCCATTAATTTAAATAATTATTTTCTGTCAATATCTTAATACAGTTGTCTATAATAATCTATTTAGTTGCAACAATTATCAAGAACTGAGACTAAATGGCACTCATTTTCTCCAAATGAGGTTATTAAGATTTTTCAGACCGATGTAAAAAACGGTTTGACTTCTACCGAAGCTACAAAAAGATTAGAGCAATTTGGAAAAAATGTCATAACAACAAAACAAAAAGATAATCCATTCCTTACTTTTTTATCCCAATTCAAACAGCCTTTGGTTCTGATTCTTATAGTTGCTGGTTCAATAACTGCATTACTTGGAGAATGGGTTGATACTAGTGTAATTTTGGGTGTAGTTATAGTAAATTCAATTATAGGTTTTATTCAGGAACATAAAGCAAGTAAAGCCATTGAAGCCCTTGCTAAGATTGTTACTAGTGAAAATGTGGTTATTAGAAATGGTGAAAAAACAAGATTGATCTCTCATGACATAGTTCCAGGAGATATTGTACAAATAAAGACAGGAGATAAGATTCCAGGAGATATGCGATTATACCATGTCAAGGATCTTAAAATAGATGAATCAGTACTTACAGGTGAATCAATAGCAGTACAAAAAGAAATAGCAACATTTCCACCAAATACAGATCTTGTAGAAAGAAAAAACATGGCTTACGCGGGAACATTGGTTGTTTATGGATATGGAATTGGAATAGTTGTATCTACAGGAGACAACACAGAGACAGGAAAAATATCTCAAACTATGTATAAAACCAAAAAACTTGAAACACCACTAACTAAAAAAATTTCACATTTTAGTAAAAGTCTTTTAGTAGTAATTTTAGGAATATCTCTTTTTACATTTGTATTTGGAATATTTGTTGCAGAGAGAGAATTAAATGAAGTATTCATGGAAGTAGTAGCAATATCTGTTTCCATAATTCCAGAAGGTTTGCCTGCAGCTATGACAATCATACTTGCAATAGGAGTAGGGTATATGGCGAAAAGGAAATCTATAATAAGAAAACTTCCAGCAGTTGAAACTTTAGGAAGCGTAACTATAATATGTTCTGATAAGACAGGGACAATTACAGAAAATCAAATGACTGTTTCTGAGATTTATTCTGGTGAAAAATTTTTTGATGTAACAGGTAGTGGTTTTCAACCCGAAGGTAAAATAAAACATAATCAAAGTGATATTAATATCAATAAATATGAGGTGTTAAAGGAATGTTTAACTGCTGGATTGCTATGTAATGATTCTGATTTAATTCAACTAGAAGATTCTTCCTGGGACGCAAAAGGAGACCCTACTGAAGTAGCGTTAATAGTATCAGCACATAAAGTAAACCTAAAACAGACAACTTCAGAAGCGCTTTATCGAATAGATTCTATTCCATTTGAATCTCACCATCAATTTATGGCAACACTGCACGAAAATGAAGGAAAAGATGAGAAAATAATGTATGTAAAAGGTTCTGTCGAAAAAATTCTTTCACTATGTTCTTTTCAATTGATCGATAATTCTATGCAGATAGAAAAGATTACGGAAAATGAAATCTTCAATCTTCATCAAATTGCAGACAAGATGGCTTCCAAAGGTTTGCGAGTTCTTGCATTTGCAAAAAAAAATATTTTAGATAATAAAAATGAATTAGAAATTTCTGATGTAGAAAGTGATCTTATTTTTTTAGGATTTCAAGCCATGTTAGATCCTCCTAGACCACAAGTTATTGATGCCGTAAGAGAATGTCAAAATGCAGGCATACGTGTCAAAATTATAACTGGAGATAATCTTAAAACTGCTATTCATATAGGCGAACAGGTAGGTCTAAAAAATAATAACAATGTATTTTTAGATAATAAAGAAAATGAAATAATCTCGATTACAGGAAAAGAATTACAAAATTGTTCGGAAGAAAAATTAGTAGAAATAGTAAATAAGACAGATATATTTGCAAGAGTTTTGCCAGAACAAAAATTTTTGATAGTAAACGCGTTACAATCTAGTGGAAATGTTGTTGCAATGACAGGTGATGGTGTAAATGATGCTCCTGCACTTGAACAAGCTGATGTAGGTATTGCTATGGGGATTACGGGTACTGAAGTATCAAAAGAAGCATCAGATATTATTTTAACAGATGATAATTTCACATCAATAAAAGCTGCCGTTGAAGAAGGTAGACGAATCCTGGATACTATTATAAAATTTATTACATGGACTCTTCCAACAAATTTTGGAGAAGGTTTAGTAATCTTAACATCGATTTTTGGAGGTTTTCTTTTACCAATCATTCCAGTTCAAATACTTTGGATAAATATGACTACAGCCTTGACGTTAGGAATGATGCTTATTTTTGAACCAAAAGAATCAAACATTATGAAGCTGCCTCCAAGAAAACCCGATGCAAGTATTCTCACAAAGGATTTGATACTTCAAATAGCTATAGTAAGTTCAAGTATTCTTTTATCAGTATATCTTTTATTTGAATTAGAGTTGCAAGAAAATCATTCTATTGAACAGGCAAGAACTGTCGCGATAAATACCATTGTAATGATCGAGATTTTTTATCTTTTTAATTGTAGATCTCTTAAAAAATCAATCTTTAAAATAGGAATATTTTCAAATAAATTTATCTTTATAGGAGTAGGAATAATGATTGTACTTCAATTTATTTTTACATATCTTCCTTCTATGAATGAGATTTTCCAAAGTAAACCTATCGATGTAAATTCATGGTTAAAAATAATCGGATTATCATTTGTTACCTTTTTAATAATTGAGATCAAGAAATCTAATATTTTATCTATTAAAATAAGAAATAAAAAAAATATTTAAAATTAAAAGATTGAAAATAAACAACTATATTCCTATCTATTTTTGAGATATGTTTTTATACTTTAATTCTTTGTTCATTCCGTATTGACAAAAGTTTTTGTATTCGTAAGTTGAAAATTGTTGATGAAATAGAAAGTATACTTATCGATTTATACTAATAATAATATCATAGCTACTCAATGACATATAATGTTGTATTAAACAATTTTAATATTCTCGTTATATAATATAACGAAATAAATTATGAGATTTATTCTGTTTGTAATGTAATTTTAATCACTTAGTGGATTCATCCATTCTATAAAACTAGCATAGTTTAAAGATCGTGGATCAACGAAATAGTTTGGCAGTATCTTTATAAATTTAAAATTGTTGTGTAATTCAAACGATAATACTGGATCTCTTAATTCCCGTTCAATTACCTTGTGTGTATATTCAAGTGGAGTCATTTCATGTGAATAATCACAATAATTAAATAATCTTCCACCACCTATAATGCGTTTTAAATTTAATTTCATGGTTACATATTTTTTAGCTTCATACAGCATACTACCTATTCCTTCATGTCTATATTTAGGATGTGTTGAAACATCAGCATCATATAGAGTATCTCC
>JBNAIF010000167.1:0-3850 GCA_050043595.1 Nitrososphaeraceae archaeon
TAAAAAATGGTAATTTTACTCTTAACCCATCTAATGAACCATCTATTTGTGAATGTACAGTTCCATGTGAATAAATCAAAAATAAATTACATCTTTTTTAATTCAAAACTTTAATTACTTATTTTGAGTTATCAGAAAAAAATTTGTAATTCTATATTTCCAATTAAAATAGCCATCAATCAAAGCATTAATAACTTGATTTTTCTAATGACCAAATTCTTCTAACTTTATTATCTAATTTTGGAATCAAATTAGTATACATTTGAAAAGTACAAGTTTAGTTTTATAAGATTATTTCATATTTTTGCGTTATAAGTCCGTTGCCTGGTCATTGTACTATGTTTTTTGTTAGTCAGTATATAATTGATTATTAATTAGTTTAGACTTTCCTGTTGTTGTCTTCTTGTAGTTCTGAAGATTGTTATCAAATTCTTCTCTAATTGTAAAATTAATTTTAGTGTACTCATCAAATTTATTTTTTTCAATCTCTTATATTTCAGTATTGGAAAAGAAATTAATTTAATATTATATTAGTAAGTGTTATCGAGGGCTTCGAGTATTATATGTATCTATAATGCATAGCATAATAAGTTTTTTTAATTTGTTAATATTAAAATAAATTTGAATATAACAAACTTAATTGATGTAAATAAAATAGAAGATGTGTTTATTTTTTAATTTAAAGAAATTAAAAAACTAGTGACGCAACTAGATAATTCTTAACAGTACATTCTTTTAGTTCACCATTTTGTACAATTCCAGAACATTCTCCTTCAAAAACTGTGCAGAAGAATAATAAAGGAAATTCTCCTTGTAGTATAAAACCACCATCAAATCCCGCTTCTTGACATTGAGAATTAATAGGTCCACTTACTAGTGTTCCTATATTTGGTTCTTCAGTAATCGTATATCTTTCTCCATTAAAGTTTATTTTTGTACCATCTTCTGAACCTGAAAATTCTATGTCGTCCGTTACTATCATGTCAAATCCTGCTTCAATGACGGTATCGCAGATTGGAGGATTGTTAGAACATTGTTGAATATATGCGTCACTGTCTGGTCCTAATATGTCTGATCCTATTATATCTGGTTCAAAACAAGGGACATCTCCTTGACCTACTGTAAAATCACAATACAATACATCTTTCTTTACCAATAGCATGGGTGGTTCTTTCATTTTTTTCTTTTTATCTTTCTTTATTATTGGTTCATTATATGATTCCTTGTCTACTTTCTTATATTGTTCACTTTCGTAATACCTATCTCCGTATTCCTGTGCATTGGCTATCAAACTTGCTGGAATTAATAACATCATAACACCAAATAAAAGTACACTAAATACTCCAATTTTACTTTTGGACATGTTAATAAAAGTAGAACATTCTATTTATGAGGTTGGTAAGAACAATCTCTATTATGATTCTCTACTTCATCTCTTGTAGAAAAATCTCTACTATATATTACTATGAAAAGTCTTGTACAAAAATCTGTATAAAAATTCAGAATAATCTTTTTTCTGTACTATCCTAGATTGCTTTTTGTTTAACTTTCAAAAATTAATTTTATTTTTTAATCCATAGAAAGATTATTCATAACTAGGATTAATTATTAACTAAATGAGTTATACAACTAAATTAGAAAACTTTGAGAACATCGAGCATCGCATGTATTTGTAATCGGTAACATAATATTTAGGTTTTTATTTATAAAAAATTTAACAATATGTATTATTTAATTTAGAAGCATAGTAGAAACCATAAAATTTACTGGTAGATTGGGATTAGAACATATGAATTGTAGTTATAGATACCTTTCACTTAAAGTAGTGATTTATGGCTATAATGATATGGTTAAACTATTTAGTTGATGCCACCATATTTATCGAGTATTAAAATAGTTATTATTTTATTACAAAATTACATATAAAATCAAAATATTTATACTATATAGTTAAATATTTAAATGATTGTTTAATTATTAAATTATATGGAATCTCCTTGGAAAGCATTATCTGATGACAGTAGAAGACAAATTTTATTTCTATTAAAAGAAAAAGATTCAACTCCAACTGAGATAGCAAAACATTTTCAATTTACATTACCTGCTGTATCTGCCCATCTACGGATTCTTAAAAATTCTGATCTGGTAACTGAAAATAAAATTGGAAAAAATAGAATCTATTCTTTAAACAAAGAAAAGACATTGGAAATGATGAGATTTTTCGCTGAAATGTGGGATTATAATCTGAAAAGTTTGAAAGAATCTATAGAAAATCAACATTATAAAAAAAGTAGAAACGAGAAGAAATAATGATAAACGAACATAATGATATTGATAATGATGATTTTAATAAAGGAGTAATTAGCCGTGAAATAATTATCAATGCTTCGATAGATGATGTTTTTGTTGCAATTACAGATGCAAATAAATTAACGCAATGGTTTCCAGATATTGTAAATTTAGAACCCAAAGAAGGCGGAAAAGTAGAATTTCAATTCTTGAAAGAAAAGTCAGAAAATTTAGATAAAGATTATCATGTAATAGGGAAAATAATTAAAATTATTCCAAATAAAGAATTATCCTATTCTTGGAGACATAAAGACAATCCAGATTTTCCAGATACTGTAGTATCATGGAAATTAGAACAATTAGACAAATCTAAAACTAGAGTAATACTAACACATAGAGGGTTTACAGATAAAGACAAACAAGAATATGAAAATCATAGTCAAGGATGGTCATGGTTTCTTACAAGACTCTATAACTTTGTAACAAAAGGAGAATCTTAGTTAAATGATGCATTTAACTTGTGAATGTAATGTAAAACAAGAAAATATTTCAAATGCAAAAAATCATATAATTAAATGGATTCATACACTCGAAAATAAATGGAAAGAACCAAAATATTACGAAGCATTCCAAGAACAAAATAATAAGAATTCAATTATATTCTTTATTTCATTTTCCGATAATAAAAAAGAAAGAGAACTTTCAAAAATTCCGGAAGCAAGGAAATTTGGAGAGGATCTATATGATATGTGTGTAAAACCAGGATTATGGAAAGAATATAAAAATATTAAATCTATAAGAAACTCCAAAAAAGACAGTAAAATTCATGTACTTATTAAATTCAAGATAAAACAAAATAAAATAAATGAATTCAAAGACCATCTTTTTGAATTTATAGATATTATGTATCAAAACGAGTTTAATAATACTACAGTATACGAATCTTGGCAAGATTCAAAAGATGAATTATCATTTATTCATTTAATTGAATTTAAAGATAAAGAAAGCGAACAAAACCATAAAAATGCTTTTTACACACAAAAATTTACCAAATTTTTATACTCAAATTGTTTGCAAGAACCTGAATTTTGTTATTTGGATTTAATTGAATCCGTTAGACGTAATGAGAATAGGAAAAGAAATCATTAATGAAACTTTTAGAAAAAAACTAATTTAAAGTTATATTTGTAAATGTTCGCACGGAGGGATTCGAATTGCCATTATCTCTGGGTTCGGTAACATAATATAATAAGTTTTAGGTTTAAACTACGAACAAGGAATCAACCAATTAATATTTGTTCATAATGTTGCAATTAAGAGTTGTCATATGATGTGATTTTCCACTGTCTGTAACATAAATAAATCCTTTTGAATCTATTGCAATATCATGTGGTAATATAAATTGATTATCTTGACATCCAAGTGAACCCCCCATTGTAATAAAATTACCATTGTTGTCAAATTTTTGTACTCGAACATTTCCTGTATCTACAACGTAAACATTCTGCTCTGAATCAACAACAATCCCGTGGTTCTCTATAAACTGACCAATATTATCTCC
>JBNAIF010000168.1:0-3086 GCA_050043595.1 Nitrososphaeraceae archaeon
TTTTGCTGCAACAATATCATTATTTTTATTTTTAAGTGGAATAATATGTTTCCATTTTAAATAATCCCATGCACCAACACGTATACCAGAAGAAATCATAGTTAAAACTATAGGTTTAATACGTAAGTCTGGATATTCCAAAAGTTTTTGTATCTCATCCATTGTGGGTGCTCGATCATTTGCTTGTTCTTTTACTTTCGGCATTCCGATTTTTATTTTCTTCCAGTGAATTAAGTTCTCTATTTCATTCATCTCGCAAAAAAGTTTTACCACCTTCACATAATTCTTCAATGTTCCTGCTGCGATCTCTTTTTTTTCTACTCTTTCTTTTTGAAATTCTACAAATCGAATAATTTGAGTTTCAAGCCATTTTCTATTATTTGAAATCGATTTTGCATACAACAAATTAGCACGTTCAGTAATACTCTCTTCATCAAGTTCAAATTTTATATTATCAAGAAATATTTTTAACAATTTAGGATATTGCCTCTTAACTTCTGGCGATTTTAAAGCAAAAAGAAAATTTTCATAAGGTTTTATAGAATCTGAATTATCATCATAGTCTTGTTCTATAACTTGCATAATATTTTTAAGCCTAACACTAAATATAAATTATTGGGATTGTTCAGAAAATTCCATCGGGTTCGGTGGGATTCGGACCCACGACATTTTAACCCCTATGACTGGTTAAGAGCCAGACGCTCTACCTGGCTGAGCTACGAACCCATATCAATATAATCAAAATTAATCAATATTTATATCAAACTGACAAAAAATATCTTTAATTATTTGAATATTTGATATTTAATACGTATTAAAAATAATTGATAGTTTATCAAAAAATTTATCAAAACAAAATGATGTAATTTCAATTTATTTATATAAAATTAAAAATAATAAATTAGATTTAATTTCTATTGTATTCAACATAAAAATAATAAAATTCTAGAATATCAATTAAAAATCCAAAAATAATTATTTATAACATTTAATGATTTATGAATTAATAAATATATTCTTATAAAAAAATTAAAACGATAACATGGTTAAGCATCAAATTAAATAAAAATAAATACTCTGACAATTCTTATTCAATAATTATTCACAAGTACTAATAAAAATGGATTATTTATTTATACAACATCAAATTAAAATAGATAAAACTAATAAACGAATTTAATATTTGAATAATAATTATTAAACTTCCAGATTAACCTCGATACATCAAATTCTTTTAAAATTTATTCAATAGAACAAAACGAACTTAGGTAACATGAACTATACTAATTATAATGATTAAAGACAAAGTAGTTGTAATAACAGGTGCAAGTAGTGGAATAGGTTATACCTCCGCCTTAGCATTATCAAAAGCTGGTGCGAAAATAGCTGCGGGGGCGCGAAGAATGGATAAATTAGAAAAATTAGAAAATGAAATTTCATCTAATAATGGTCATATAATGATTCAAAAATTAGATGTTACAAAAAAGGATGAATGTAATTCATTCATTGACAGTACAATTAAAACTTTTGGAAAGGTAGACATATTAATCAATAATGCAGGTCTTATGCCACTTAGCTTTATTAAAAATCTCAAAATTGACGAGTGGGATAAAATGATAGATGTAAATGTTAAAGGCGTTTTGCATTGTACTGCAGCAGTGATTCCATATATGATAAATCAAAAAGGTGGTCACATAATTAATATATCATCCATAGCAGGAAGAATAGTATTCCCTTCTGGAAGTGTATATTGTGCAACAAAACATGCTGTAACAGCATTTAGTGAAGGATTAAGACAGGAGCTTAGTCAAAGATATAATATAAGAATAACATGCATAGAACCAGGTGTAGTAGCAACAGAATTAACAAATACAATTACAGATGAGGCATTATCGTCATTTGTTGAAAAATCAAAACAAAGCGAATCATCATTAGAAGCAATAGATATTGCTAATACAATATTATACGCATTAGAATCACCTGAACATGTAAATGTTAATGAAATCATAATCCGTCCTGTATCTCAAGAAAAATAATTTATTAATTTATTTATTTTATTTTTTAGGATATAAAATATAAAAGATATTGAATAGAAATAATTTCAATTATTCGTGTTTAGATTTTACATCAACAAATTAAAATTCCTAATACTATATTTTAATTAATAATAAAATAATGAAAAATACGATCATTGCCTCGATATTTTTTTACATTACTTTTTTCTGTTGTATTGATTGATAAATTATATGAAATATCTTCAAATTATAATAATACAAAGATTAGTATTATGATACTTATAGCGCACTAGCACAATTGAAAAGATGATGAGGATCTGCTACTGCAGATATATCGACATACATCAAAAATATTACACGATAGGATAAAGGATAATATGATCTAATTTAAATCTACAAATAAATTATTATATTTGTCTATAAATTTAGGATTATTCACATGTTGCTTTTAAAGTAAGTAAAACATATTTCTGAATTATATAATATAACAATATTCTGAATGATTGAACAGGACATTGTAACAGATTGAATTAACGATAATAATAAAAGGGATGTTATGCGCTATTTGTAAGATTAAAAAGTGGCAATGTTAGAATTAAAAAATAATAATAAGAATAATAATAAGAAAGCAATTACTCCTGAAGCAAAATATCAAGAAATAAAATCTCAATGGTATCTCCATCCTAGTTCATGGTACGTCAGAAATAAAGGAGAAGGTGGATATGATGGCAAAGGTTGTAATCAATTTACCGGTTGTATTACTACATGCAGATTTTTTAAAGAATATGGAAGACTAGAAGAAAATGAAAAGTTCACCTAAATCTAATAATTTTTGATTTGTATATCCAGTATTTGCTGTTAATTAACAATACCAAATTTACGACGCATTGAAATTTTTATTCACTAATTTTGTATAACATTCAAATCAGTCTAACTTGAATTGGAGAAGGTTTTAATTAGGTTTCCTTTTTAATTTATCTATGGAAGGAATTCAAAAATTAAAATGTAGCGTATGCGGTACATCTTTCATGTCTGAAAACGGAATTGACAAATGTCCATCATGCTTAGATA
>JBNAIF010000169.1:0-4194 GCA_050043595.1 Nitrososphaeraceae archaeon
ATCCGGACCAAATACTTTATCAGCAAATTGATTATATGTATAGTAGCACATAGCAGGTGGTAAACAATAATCTTACTTTTATCCAGTGATTAACTTTTCTATAGTGATAAACCAAGTATGTTTCTTAATCTTAAAAATTATATCAATATATTTAGGACATGTAGACATATGTATACAACGTTTTTTTATGTTTTGAACCAAATATCCAATAAATTTCTCAACAACAAATTGATTATACCAAGAATATAATAAAATAAAACTTTGTTGTGCCAAACAATTGAATATTTAAAGTTTTTATACAATAATTTCATAATTAGAACAAAATGAAAATTCAATCTACAATATTTTTGATGGGAGTGCTGTCTTTATTTTTATTCAATGCGGCAAGTGATGGAAGTACCATATTTCAATATGTTAACGCACAAGATCTAGAGTATGGAGATGGTAATTTGTATATAGTGATATTTGAAGAAAATAGAATATCCCATATTGATCCTTCTACTCAAGCAATATCTGCTATAATGGGTACTGATTTGATTGAAATAGAAGAACAACTTTTAGATGAACTGAGTTTACTGCCTTCTAAACAATTGGAAGAACTAGTAAGCGAGATAATCACTAATGGTACAAACGGCTTACCTTGTAATGCTTCTGTTACTACACTAGATGAAGAAATTGTTGGAATAGATTGTTTTTCCACTGAAAACCGTTTTGTTTGGCATGTCTATCCAAACTAAAACAACCTCTTTTTTTTATTTATTCTAATTTGTGAATATTTAAATTTACAATTATTCACGGCTATTTTGAATATTTCTGTATTTAATATTATGAAAATAATTTGTTACTATTCTTTCAATAAGATTTTCTATTTCTCTTAATTTTAAAAGTTAGTTACAGATAGTACTATGTCTTAACATTTATCTTTCCATATTCTGTTTCAACAAATTGCTTTTTCATCATCTTCAATAATGTTTTGAATTTATGAATACCATAACCTGTTTTAGCTGATATATATATTATATTACTAGTATCACTATCATTATCACTATCATTATCACTATCATTATTATTTGCTCTTAGATTTGTAATAATTTCATCAATCATTCTTGTTTCGATTTTATCTACTTTTGTTAATACTGTAAACAATTTCGACTTGTCTACATCTAATTCTTCCAAAATCCGTAAACAATTTGAGTATTTTCTTTTTATATCTTGAATTTCTTCCGATGAATCGATTAAAAGCAGTATCATATTAGCGGAAAGTGACTCTTCTAATGTTGATTTAAATGCATCAATCATGTAAGTTGGAAGTCTGCTTATAAAACCTACCGTATCTACTATTAATATTTCTCTTTCTCCTCTTGCTTTTGGATTGTTATTTTTGTTATTATGTGAATTTTTAAATGATCTTGTTGTAGTGGAAAGAGTAGTAAACAAATTTGATGATGTCTCTTTTGATTCATTTGTAAGTAAATTAAATAATGTTGTTTTTCCTGAACTAGTATAACCTACCAGAGAAACAACGGGCATTCCTAATTTCTGTCTTTTTCTTTGATACATATTGCGTTTAATTTTGGCATCATTTAACTTTTCTTTAATGTATGTCATTTGTCGTTTAAGATCCCGAAAATGTACATCTACTATGTATTCTCCCATTCCTCCTTTTCCAGTTCTACCTTTACTACTGCTCAGCAGTTTGGCATTTTCTTTTACCTTAGGCATTTCATATTTAATTTCAGCTAATTGAATTTGTAACTTTGCTTCAACTGTGGTAGCTCGTGTATAAAATATATCTAAAATTAACCTTTCACGATCTTTGACAGTAACTTCTAGCAATTTCTCAAGATTGTATATCTGTTTAAAACTCAAGTGTTCGTCAACAATTATTTCTTCTACTTCTTTGATTTCTTGTAAAAATTCTTTTATTTCTTCTGCTTTACCTGTTCCTATGCCATATTTTGCACGATTAAAGTATTTTTGCGTAAAAACCTTTAAAATTTCATATTCTGGAATTGATAATACAAGTTGTTTTGCTTCATTTAAAATAAAATCATCAGCATAAGTTATCAATATTATTTTCTTTAATTTCAATTTTCAATTAATCCTTATTATTTTATATACTATATTACCAATTATGTCTTTTGAAACAAACATGCATCATTTTATTTTGAAATTTAATTTTAATTTATTTTTGTAGTAATTTTTATATTGACTAAAAGATTCTAATAATTTTTTATTTTGAGGATCAAAAATTTATTTTCTATGTAATATTATTACATTCAAGAACGATAATGAGATCTGGAATATTGCAATAATGAGGCTAGGCCTAGTTATTTTAAAATATTAGAATATTTCGAAATTATTTTATTCAGTATTTGATCAGATCATATGAATTTTATCCTTTAGACTACTAGAGTAGCACAGTGTATTTATTCTATCTATGGAATTATAATTTAAAATATTATTTTATTTTGTTTGATATATCTAAATCTTATTTATAAAATCTGTTCTAATTATATATTCAATTAATTTATTTATTTTAGTCATTTTATGATCTATTCTTTGAATAAAAATATATTTTTATATTGTACTTCACAATACATTTGTTGATTAAATAAATACGAGAAATTCTATTTCTTAATTTTTCTCTTAGGTCCTTTTTTAATAAGTAATTATATTTTAAAATTTAACTCAAAAAAATAGATAGTTTGTTTATTTATTTATTGGGAGTTGGTAACATTATTATTATTTGAGGATTTACTTGCTTCCAAGAAATCTATGACTTTATCTGAGTATTTCTCGATGACTTTATCTGGGTATTTTCCTGTTTGAAAATGTTCTTTTATCTTTCCATCTGCTACTTTGAACAGATCTGCTGTTTCAGAAATTCCATCAATAGTATTCCATTTACTAAATATGGCAACAAAATTACCGCTTTCATCTGTCACAGCAGGTTCACTAGTTCGTACTAAATCTGGAAATACTTCATGAACATTAGTCAATACTACAATGGTTTGTTCTCGATCAACAATTCCATTAGATAGAAAATCTTCAGATAAATATTCTTCTACTGAACCCTCAGGATCTTTTTCATCATATGCTTTTGCGAAAAAACCCTCAACAATCTCTATATTCTTTTGTTTATCTTCTTGTGCAAAAATAGTATCAATAAAATTAATGCCTATAATGGTCAAAGTTATTGTTAAAAACATTGCTACAAATAACGATGTATTGAATAATCTTAGATACTTTTTATTCTTATTATGTTCTAACATTTTTTATATATAGAAAATCATATCTTATATGCTTTTATGTTAGTTTCTTAGACATTATTTCAATATACTAAAAATTTATTTAATATTTATTTTGACCTAATATCTCTACATTTGTAGATAATACTTATTATTAATATTTTAACTTATTATAAGAACTATTTTTGAAATTGTTGTAATAGAATTATTATTTTTCTTTCTTTTATTCTTTTTTTTATAGTTATATTTTTATTCGACTACTTTTATACAAATGTAAATGACTATTAGTTATGAGAAGCCCATATCTAAATTTCTAACTGGAAGTATAGTTTCAAAGTATTTGCAAACTGCAACGATGGAAATTGGTATTTTGAAAATAGAAGATAATATATCTGCTACACTTACTAGTGTAGGTGGATGTTGTAAGCAACTTTAATTCAATTTTATTTAGTCAAATATAATTGAATTTCTATTGTAATTAGGTGATTACAAAAAATATATTACAAGTTTAAACCATACATTAAGGTTTAACATGTTTTCATCCTATTTTTCATCCTATTTTTAAAATCTAAATGATATAATGTTTAAATTTAATAATTATTTGGAGTGAAAAATAATATTTTAAATGAATTGTAACAAAAAAGTTTAGTAATTTCTATAATTCAAATTATATTATAAATTTAGAAAATTTAAACTAATTTTAATTTTAAGATATATTATTTTTATTTTTATTTTTACTGTGAAAGATATATTATATCTGTTGTATTAATTGGACCTATGTTCTTATTTATTCTTAAAAAGAAAAATAGGATGAAAATGGAGGTTTATTAAAAATATGAAACTCGGTTTATCTTTACCCCATATTGGCAAGGTTGCATCACCAGATAATATCAAAAATATTTCTATTGCAGCTGAGAAAGAAGGTTTTGATTCTCTATGGGTG
>JBNAIF010000170.1:0-7555 GCA_050043595.1 Nitrososphaeraceae archaeon
GAAGAAGAAAGTTTGCAAATTACAAGTTCCAGTAAAACAGCCGATCACATACCTAAATTTCTGGCAGTCCAACATGCTCAATCAGGCTCAATATCTGAAATCAACGAAACTGCATATTTACTCGAATTAAACGATGTGTCAGAGAAGACAGTTTTGTTTTCTGATAGACCTGACAGAATTGTAACATCTGAAAATACATCTGATTTTATAGGTAATTGGTCTATTGGATCAAATAGTTTTGCAATTGATGCACCAAATACAATAATAGTTACAGATGTAGATTCCAACGAACAAGACGTTGCCATAATAGAGTTATTCAATCCTGTTTATGATTCTGATAAAAAGACATTGATGTATGAAGTGACTCTAGACAATACAACATCTTATAACTTATCAGGAGAGTTTGGACAGACTACATTGATATTAGATGATCACTGTAGTAGTCCATGGGATCCACGAGGTTGTTAATACATTAATTCAAGATTTTACATTCATCCCATATCTTTAGTTTAGATGATAAAGAAATTCTTGCTTTAAAGTATGGCTTATCATTACAATTGCCTAAAGTGAACGCACTATTTCCAGAACCATATTATTTACATATTCCTCTAATGCCAAGTATTTTTTCAGATTTTGATTCCATGATTATTGTATGTATCATTTACAGAAATACTACCAACTTCTTTTAGTTTTTTTGATATCTTCTAAAGATCAAATTTAATACTGCTAATGTTTTGGTCAATTTGATACAAATCATGATCTTTCACTATGACTGTTATATGTCTTGTGAATTTCTGTATTTCAACCAACTCAATTCAGGAATGGTTGTTTGTGTTTAGATGATTGACATATTAACATACACATTACTTTCTAATTTGGAAATCTATTTTCCATGTTCTTTTATATATAATGTCAATAATATTTATTATTTGAAATAACTATAAGACACTAACACACTCAATAAGTCCCTATTTGCATGATCCCATTACAGACCCTTCAAGAAATGCTCACGAAATGACGAGGTGTTGAAAAATAGATTACTCCTCGCTTATCGTGATTTTTATCCATCTATAAAATTCTCACTTTAAAAAATAATTGAATATCTTTATTTGTTTTCTTAAATATCATTATATTTATTGTAACAAATATGTATAACAATTGAAATATTTCTGTCAAAAGATACATAGGATTTACATCTACTAATGGTTCTACAGTAATGGGATTTGGTATTCTGGTTATGTAAAGTAATATTGTTAACAAGACTGTACCAATAACACCTACATAATGCCATTTTATATCCAGTTTTTAATCATTGGGATAAACCATAACACTTGAAGAATACCTGATATAATAAACAAAGTATCAGTATATGAAAGCAATTCCATTGGAAAATTAATTGGTTTCAGGTATGGTCCTACCATAAACAAATGAAGTAGTCCGCTTGTTGCTGTAAAAACTGCAGAAAAAACACACAAGGAATAAAAAATCCTGAAATCTTTTTGGATTATGCTCTGTGAATTATTTTGTGCATTGTTCATAACATTTCTCAAAACTAAATTAATTTAAATATGGGTTAACAACGTTAATTAATCAAATCTTTGAATAATAAATATATTTAAATCTTGATAAATTATGTTTTCTAAAAGAATCTATATTAAAAAAAGACACTCACATAAAAGCAGCCGGTATTATAAAATGGGAGATTAAAGACATTGTAAATAATACGTTGAAACATATTGTGAAATTTAGGACCCATACTAAGGTAAATAAGCAAAAAATACATAATAATATTTGTTGTTGTAATCTCATCATTGCAACAATGGCAACCATTAACTAGAATTATTTTTACTATACTCAAATTCTAGATGATTGGTTAATTATATTCTATACTAGAACATTATCAAGTAATATAGTTGCTAACTGTAGCAAAGTCATTATTTGTTAGTAGACATACATACGATGTGGTATATTTTATCCATTAGTTTATCTATTGTTTTCTAATTCGTAAATTAATAATAATAAATTCATTATTATAATCATTTATAAAATCAAAATAATAAAATAACTAAATACATATTTTAAAAGAAATAGGATATAATTATTATGTTATAACTAACTTTATCTCTTCACCACAAAAAGGACAAAACTTTACATATCTTGGAACGGGTTTAGATTCACCACTATCACAAGATAAAATCAGATGTCCAAAGCAACGATCAATGTAGAATCTCCCTCCTTCCTCTGGCACAATATTTGTAAAATATAATGAAAAGTCTTCACAAAAATAGTCATTACCAATTGGGACATAATGATCTCGTATCTGCTTATCTCCTACATAGAATGGTATTTTTTCATGCTTGAGATAGATCTTGTGAATTCTATTTGAAATTGTCATTATGTTTATACAACATTATATAGCATATTCAGATAAATAAACAATTTTTTATTCTTATTATCAAATTATAAAATATTTTAATATTATAATTAATATGAAAATAAAAAATAAAAAAATATCTTATTTTTATTTGAAAAATTTATTCTAATTTTTTCAAATGATAATTATATTTTATTAGTGAATGTGCTAGACCATCATTATTATTATAATTTATTGGATATTGAATTTCTTAAATATAGATATATACGAAATATAACACATTTAAAAAAATATATTATCAAAAATATTAAAAATATTTACTTTTGTGTATTATATTTATTTATAATTATAATATAAAGAGATGGCGGTATTTTAAGAAGACAAATAGAAGGTATATTAATATTAGAATAATTGTTCTTTCATAAAATATACTAACATAATTATTGCTATTGATATCAATATAGCTTTTATTATAATTATTATGTTTCTTCTTTAGGTGATTATATTCTAGAAATTATCATATTTTTTATCACTATTATTATTACTATTGCTACTAATATTATTATCGTCTAAACTGAAGTTTGTTTTTACCACCTTCTCATCATCATAATTTTTTTATTTTTTATATCTAATCGTTTAAACTTCATTTTTCCTTCTTCATAATAAAAAGCACATACTTTTACAAATTTTTCATAATTTAAAACTGGAATTTTAATTTCAATTTCTTTTTTTCCTACTCCATCTTTTATTTTATTATTTTTATGAATGAAAAAATCAGTTTCATTATAAGAATAGTCATTATTAACGTCAGCAGTAACTAATATTTTGTCTTCTTTTGATTCATCAAATTCTATTTCTAGTATTATTTTTCTTGTTTTATTATTCTTTTTAAGTTCTTCTTCTTGCGTCGTTATTTCATCAGTTATTGTAGAACCATTAATTTTGACTTGATCAATATGATTTAATTCTATCACTATTTCTTCTATCATTGTTTCTTTAATTATTCCTTCTACTTCTCCTCTTGATTTTTTATTATCTATAGTAGTAACCACTAATGTCAGAAACTATACAAATAAAAAAATAACAATAAAATAGGTTCTAGAACTTGATTGTATTGAAGCCGTTTATTATAGTTTGAGTAATTTCATGATTAAATATAAATTTCAGTTAACATAGTTAGTTTATCATCATCATCATTATCAAAATAGAACATAAAAAAAATCCTACTAAAAGTATATAGATTTCATATCTATTTATCAAAACAAGATCTTTGCGATAATATTTTCTAAATTTAACGAGTTTTTCACCATTTTTTAATTTCTTAAAAAATTATATACTAGCTATTTTCAAGTTTTCATTTTTCTCTTCACCTCTTTTCCAACACAAGACCAATAAGGAGTTCCTAAACTTGCAACAGATTTTTCTATTACATCACATTTACTACATTGTGTTTTCATACCAAATAATATTAATTAAACAAAATTGTTCTATTAACTTTATATACTACAAATGAAAATTTTCAAATTGAAAAGATAAAATATTAAAGTTAATTAACTATGTTAATCAACATTTAAATTAATTATTTTTTTTAAAATCTTGATGATAATACAAAAACAGTTACAACTTCTTGTTATATTATTATTTCTCTCTATGTCATATAATGAAAAATTGGAATATCAACATTTTTATACAAACACGATTGATATGTGAGATGCAAATACTTTGATTATTAGTTTTTATATTATATTGTCTTTTACCTTTTTGCTTTTTTTACTTTTTGGCGAAAATCAAGTATCTATAATTTTGGCAGAAGAGATTAATGGAACAGAAGGGGCTGATAATATTACTGGTACATCTAATCAAGATATTATAAGAGGTTTTGCAGGTAATGATGTAATAGAGGGAATGGAACAAGGAGATACGATAAGTGGTGGAAAAGGAGACGATCAAATATTTGGAAATGAAGGAAGAGATTGGTTAAAAGGAAAATCGGGAAATGATAAAATAGATGGTGGTCCAGGTAATGACATGATATATGGTAATAAGGGTGATGATGTATTGACAGGTGGTGAAGGAAACGATAAATTCTTTTGTGGTACTGGAATGGACACTATTGTTGATGCTAGTGTTGGTGATATTGTTCTACCTGACTGTGAAAATTTAAATACAGAATCTCCGCCGCCAACTCCCCAAAAATCAAACGATACAAATAATTTTATTGAAAATAGTGGTGCTGCTGTTAATGATAATGTTGATTTTGATGCTGATGTTAATGATAATGTTGATACGGATGAAGGAGAATTTGAATCTGACGATGATGACGAGTCTGGCTCTATATTTGGTTTCTTCAAGTAGACTCGGTTAATTTAGGAAAATAAAATCACATTCATCATAGTTATCATCATCATTTTTTATTGAATAATAATATACTGTATTATTACTCATAGAAACAGAGATGCTCTACATTCAGATCCTTACGCTAAATTATTAGTATTGGCTGTAAAAAATAATAACCCGATTTTATTTGTAATCCTTTCTTCAAATCTGAGACTGCTATTCATACTTAAAACACAGATAATGATAGCAATAAAGATGGACGGCATGTTCTAATAGAATAAGAAACGAAGGTGACTATGTATTTGGTAGATTAATCTATTCCATACATGGTAATGGTCTAAAAACAAAGGTAGAAGATTGGCACAATAAATAAAACGCAAATAAATTCTATGACTTTCCAGGTGTTAGAAACATTAGAGCAGGTGATCAATATGATTGTAAATCCCGAAGAGAATTAAGGTTATCTATGAGTTTGGATTAGATTTACCGGTGAAAATAAATGGAGATTATGTATTGATGAAAGAACTTGGAATATGTCAAATTGGAATCCTGGGTCAATTTTAACTGGTAAGATAAAGAAGATGTCTAGAAAGGTCATGCTTATTATTCTTGTGATAAAAGTTGGACAATCCATAATTCCAAACAAAACGATACAGAAATGTCAGTGTGGGATATGAAGATGGAAATAGTTAAACCAATATATTCCATGCTTATTCAAAGCCAGTAATGGCTCTAATGATGAATAAGGTTTTATTATGAATAAAATTATCACTATTTTTAATCAAAACATATCATTTTCATCATATTTTTGAGTAGAGTATATAAATAGATTTTCAAAATGATTGTATTTTGAGTTCAAGTTTTTCTTGAACTAATGAACCTAAATCTGTGATTTTTTCATTTAACAACTATTGAAACATCATATCAATACCTATATTAATATACGTTCTTCCAGTTCCATGAATTTGTAACTATAATAAATAACTAATAAATAATCTAAATTATAAAACTAAATAATAAATATAAACTATCTTGAATCCATCATGTTATTTAATCTAAAATAGATCCAATAAACAATTATTTAGATTTTTTCTGTAGATATTTGTACAAGATTTTTCGTACTAATATATAGTAGCGAATGTTCTAACTACCCTCATACATCAAATTTTCTATATCTTTTAACGTGAATAAAATAGGAATTTGAACATTAGTATTATTTGCTACAATATTATTGATTCCAGCAACATTATTAGCAAACATACAAAGTTATGCAGTTAGATATGGAATAGTAAGTTATGTTTATTATTATGATGATAGATACAATTCTCTATACAATGCTGAATATGTATGTGAAGAACATTACTATCCGTTAAAAGACAAAGAATGAATCTTCGTTACTTGTAAAGACTTACTATATTGTGACTCTTATAATGGTAATGGTTAAAACTGTGAAAACGATGATATTGTCTGACACAATAGCAATGGATATTTGTAAGAAAATACTTCTGCGATGGCCAGTGCAATTGAAGTCTATGATAAGATCGATGAAAGAACATTTAAAATAGCAATAACAGACAACATGGAATTTCCAGATTCAGAATAAGGTACGAAACTAAACTTTAGGGAAGGATTTGCAGTTACTGAGGATGTCAATGTTGGAGAAATATTTCAAGGAAAAATGCAAATTCTTACTGCCAAGAAGCAGGATTCAATAGAGGTTTTCTCGTAGGTCAAGACAATACAGCTATATTTATCTGTACACTAAATGAAGATGATTGTTCTGGAATTAAAGGATGGAGAATTAAAAAAATGTGCTGTCAAAAACTATGTAATATCTAATGTGGGTTAATGTTCTAAATAAAACAAAAAAATCATTTCTTTATTAAATATAAAATAAAATATTATTAATAAACTCTTTTTTTATCTTTAAAAATATGTTTTGAATTACTCGGTAAAAAACAGAACTGAAGATACATAGGCATCAAATAGGTTAAGTCAAACCCGCTGGTATTCACTATATTTCCAGATCTAGCCTATGTAAATACAATCTGTAAAAGAACGTATATTATTTTCGTATTATTGTGTAATTAGTATTGAAATCTATATCTTTAAGATGTAATCCAATGCATCGAGATTGTAGTACGATAATATCAAAATATTTATGCGAAAGATATGTGTATATGCTATATAGGTGGAATAAATAATTAATTCAGTATTGGAATATATTGCTACTCTCTAAATCTACTTTGTTCCACTATTCATAAAATATTGTTATTGCTCTTTCTATAAAGATAACGGGTTTCATATATGTTGTATTCTTGTTTGTGGTTTCATAGTTATTCCAGCGAATTTGGCGATTGAGGTAATCACTAACGAATTCAATCATTAGTGCTGTCATCACATCATCAAACCGCATTCATTGATCTCCAAATTAATATTTATTGCTTTTCTTTGGATAAAGATACTACTATTTCATAAGTTGTGTGGGTTTTCAATTGTGATTGCCAATAATCTATTAAAAAGGAGATTTGAGTATCCCAACACCTATGACAAATATATCAATTTTCATTTTTGAGATTAAATATTATTCTGACACCAGAACAATTTATTTTATCTCGATAAGAAGCATTTTTATTTTCTGGATTTACTCCTTATGACATAATACCAACTCATCTTTCATTACGCTCTCCATATGACAGAAATAAAAAATGATGAAAATAATGATTCTTATTTATCTTTTGATTATCCTTTTTTTAGGATTTGTCATTATGTTACTATATATCAATAACAACAACTTAACTCTAAAGTATATAGACTATTAAATTTATAATAATTGAATTTATT
>JBNAIF010000171.1:0-3770 GCA_050043595.1 Nitrososphaeraceae archaeon
AGCACAAGAATTGATGGTTCAAAATAATACGTCAAATATAGAAAAAAATAGAATGAATTTTAGTAGCAGTATCAATGTAGATGATATTTTGAAAGAATCATTAAAATCAAAGATTACGGTTACTTTAAGTGATGCTATTTCTATTGCTGAAACTAATGTAGGAGAAGGTTCCTTCACAAAAGAAGCTTCCTTAGAAGAAAGACATGGTTACTTGATCTACAAAGTTAAAGTTTATGATGTAGATAAACAAAAATATAAAGTGATTGTAGATCCTGGAACAGGAGAAGTGCTCAAATCAAAGAAGATAGACTATGAACATGGAGATAAAATATGTGGTAAAAAACATTTTTACAAATATAAAATGGATAGATGGTCTTAATAAAAAATAAGTAATATAAAGTACTTTTTTTCCTATTTTTTAATATTTTTCAAAGATAAATTTTTTAATTATTGTATTGCAAAGAAGTTGAAAAAGAAAATGCGAGGAGACAAAAACTGGTTACTGAATATAGAGACAAAACATACATCAGGAAGGATATTTTAGCAATGTTAACAGAGTATAACGAAATGAATCAAACTAAACTTTTGAGTTATTGTGGTCTTAATTTGGTTAAACATAAAAAAATTTTTGAAGATTTGACAATAAAAGGATTAATTGAAAGAAATGAAAAAGCTTGGGGAAATAAGACAATAGTAAATTATAAGATAACAGAGAAAGGTAAACAATTTTGTAGAGCAATACTAGATCCATATGAAGAGATGTTTCCAAGAAAAGATCTAGAAAAATAAGATGAATCACATAAACAAACATAAAAAAAAAATATGTGGAGAAAAATAAATGGGAAATAGAAAAGATAATTCAACTGAGAACGAGAGTGGCGTATTCGCCACATTAGATAAAATTATGAGAGAGCTAGATAAGACAAGAAAAATTTTTATATTCATGTTTTTTACTATCATGATTTTACCTATAACTACGATCATGATATTTGTATCTACGTTAGATGACACATTTCCAAGTCGTCAGGAATATAGACAAAATGTTCAAGAATTAAATATCATATCACAACAAATGAAAAACTATTTCGTCCAACTTGAAAAACTACCTTTAGAAGAAAGAGAAGTAAATTTACAAATATTATTGAACTCTCCAGAATATAAAGAATCAGTGTTAAGAATTGATGAAATTTCAAATAGTATTAATACTCTGCAAAATAATGAAAAACCGTTTTTCAAAAAATACAAAAGTGAGATACGTATTATAACATTTATACTTTCTATAATATGGATATCCTTAGGTATACGTCAGTACATCGTTCTTTCTAAATGGGGGAAACGATATAACAAATTTAAAGAAAAGCAGAAAGAACTAGACAAAAAATTTGATGATGATTGATTTTTAATTTATCATTCAATAAAATTGTTAACTTTCATTATTTCAAGATCATTAATAAGAATACATAAGAACATATATCGAAAAATTGGTTCTGTTAACTAAGCTAAATTCAACCCTTTTATTGAGATAATTGTGCTTGATTCTGTTTTAAATTTTTCAATCATATCTGATTCATTGAATTCTTCTTTTAACTCATTTTATTTTTCATCATTTTTATCAATACTCTAATTATTCGAATCTTCATTATTCAGGTAATTTGAAATCATTATCTGCTAAATTGTTGTAAATCTTGGTAATGACAAAACAGAAATCAATATTAAGATAATTACTACCTTTACATAATAAACAACAAAATTATCCTTTATCTTAATGAATACATACTATTATTAATAATATTATTATCTTACAATCTTTGTTTCTTAGATCTATATCTTAGATCTTGTTATCAATTAAACTAAGATACTAAACAACTATGTATAACTAGAATTATCCATCTGGTGATACAAGGACAATTTTGTGAATATAGAAGAATATGCCAAAATAAAAGTAATGATACCAATATTAAAAAAGAGGCAACCAAATAGCTATCACAAATACAACTATTCTAATAAATCTGGAACTGTAATACAAAAAGTAGAAATACTATGTAGATTATTTTTATAGTCTCAAAAAGGTAATGAAAAGATGAATGGAGATATGCTGGAATGTGATTTATGTCACAAATCTTTTACAGAATTAGTTCCACTTCATTTAATAAAAACAAACAAAATCCTAGCAGTTTGTAGAAAATGTAAAGCAATGAATTTATGGAAAAGTGAATAATAAACATGATTCAAGTAAAACATAGTATTTTTAGATCTGTAATTAAATCATATGTCTGGGTTTTGCCTGTTAAACGTTTTCCGTCAGTTTGAAGGATGATGATTTCCTGTCAGCATCAGTAGATGACTAATGGATTGTCAATATGACATTTTTACATCAAACGTTTTTTTCAAAGCATCAATATGACTGTGATCAATATTACATATAGGTACCTTTTCTTTCACAAATTCCAAAGCATCATAAAAACTCATACCAAATCTATCCACTAAAACTCCTATAGCAATAGCATTACTCCTTGATTGTCCAGCACCACAACAAATAACTACGCGTTTATTCTCAAGTAAATAGGCAACAACAGTAAATATTTTCTTTTTATACATAGCAATAGAATTCCCGCCATGGTCGATCATATCCCGAACATCTACGATGTACCAATCATTATTCATTCTACCAGGCGCTAAAATCATTCCAGTCTTGTTCTCTCTATTGCCCAATAGAATATTCTCGCCTAGACCATGAGTAGCTAAATTATCTAAAATCTTGTGCACGTGCAGTACTTACTAGTAACGAACCAACATATAACAATATACCCACAATCAAAATCTCAGAACAAGTGTTTTTAAAGACATTGTTTTATGCTAGAAAAGATGGTACATAGGATCGTATTTTTTATAGATTGTCGAAAATAATCATACCACAATAACCAAGAAAAGTAGAAAAATAATAAAAATCATATATACAATACCATGGCTAAACTGAGAAACAAATCTGCTTCTGCTACAATGTCATGAGATAATAGAACATCACATTGTCCAATCTTATGTACCCGTATTGTATCTCGTATCCACAATTTTCAATAATAAAGTCCTATTTAGTAATTTTTATTCTAATTGCAAAAAATTGAAATGGTTTTCTTTACAAATCTAAAATACAGTTTGAAGGAAAAACACAAATAGTGTCATTTTATATCCAAGAATTCAAAACAAGAGAAATAGCAAAATCAATTCTAATATCATTAGCTCACCATTTTTCGCAAACAAAATTTTAGTACACTACTACAACTTACAATACTAAAGACGGAAAAAACAGTATTTATAGAATGAAATATCGGTAAAGACAGACTATACAAAATCTACAAAAGACCATGGGAATAGATATTATCAGACTAAGCCATAGGGTATGAAATAGCAAAATGTGTAGAAGTGACTATTTATATAACAAATGTCATAAAAGTTGGAAGTGAAGAGATAAGAATAATCATCAATAATTTCGGTATAACTCTAACTATGATAGCTTTATTATACAAATAGACAGATTTCTCAATTGATATTGGATTTTCGAAAAAATATAAATAAATAAGAAATACTTTGTAGATAAAAATCTATTGGAACAACTTAAAGAGAATTATAAAAAGATCTCGCTATGAATTCATAGCCAAAAACAATTATCAATTCTATAGAAAATATCATTTTATATATCAGATCTAAAAATCCATGAAAATATGTAGGGTGTTACAGATTTACAATTTTGTTTCAATCATTATGCATTTACA
>JBNAIF010000172.1:0-6303 GCA_050043595.1 Nitrososphaeraceae archaeon
TAAAAAAATAATGAGTTGATATTAATATATTAAACAAAATTATTATTGATATTGAAATCATTTTTATAGTTGCTAAAAATTTTTGATTCAATATATAATAATTTGATAAATCTTATTTAAAGATACTCCCATTATATAATTTTTTATCGAGTTTAGAGATAATTTTGTAATTATGTACTATTATTTTATATATTTGACTTTTTTTTAAGTTAACAGAAATATATTTCAAATTTCTTATAATGAATAATAAAGATATTTTATTTGAATATCAAACGTAAATTAGTTTTTTTACTGGATCTTAAAATGACACATAACAATATATGATTAAACAGTATAAAATTAAAATTATAAATAGTATTAATATTTGAATAATTATTAATATAAAAAAATTATGTCAAGAATTTCAAATTTATATCATTCAGTTGAAACTATGTCTATCAAATTAAAAAAAAATATTAATCTTAAACCTAGAGTCGAAATATTAAATACTAATGAGAGCTTAGGTCATGTGTTATACGATAGTATTTATTCTTCAGTCAATATTCCTTCTGATAATTCTTCTCATATGGATGGATTTGCAGTATTACATAAGGATATAAAAGATGCATCGGAGTTTAAACCTAAAATACTTCATTTAAATGACGAAGTAGAACTTGGAAAAATGAAAAATGTAGTTTTAAAATCTGGAAAAGCTTCAAGAATTCCAACAGGAGGACAAATACCCAAAAACGCAGATACAATAATACCTATTGAATATACCCAATTAAATGAAACAAAAAAATCTGTAAAAATTTTTAAAAGTCTTCCTAAATGGTCATTTATATCAAAAATTGGAAATGATATAATGAAAAATGAATTATTATTTAAAAGTGGCCATATCTTGAGAATTCAAGATATTTCCTTATTAAATATTGTCCGGGTAAAAAAAATAAAAGTATTTAAAAAACCAACAGTTGCCATAATTCCAACAGGAAATGAATTAACTAATGATATAAAAGATATAGATTCTGGAAAAATTTTAAATACTAATGGATATATAATTTCTAAACTAATCGAATATTCTGGTGGAATCCCAATAGATCTGGGTATAACAACAGATGATATTCAAAAAATTCAGGCAAAAATAAAATGTGCATTATATAAAAATGATGTCATACTTACTATTGGAGGATCATCTGTAGGTCATAAAGATCTTGTTGCAGATTCAATAAATCTAATTGGAAAACCTGGAATTATAGCGAGTAAAGTCAAATTAGATCGTGGTAGAGTAACAAAAATTGCAGTACTTGAGTCAAAACCCATCATAGTATTACCTGGACCAATCCAAGGAGCGATGAATGCATTTATTGTATTTGTTTTACCATTGATAAGAAGGCTACTTGGCATGGATATCAACAGTAAAAATAACATTATTAATGCAAACCTTACAAAAAGTTGGATAGCTCGAAAAAAATTTCAGAATTTTCAAAATGTATTATATGTTAACTTGTACAAGACAAGAAGATCCAACGATATAAAAGCTGAACCTATTACCGGTGAAACAGCAGATATAAGTGTTATAACCAAATCAAACGGTTACATATTAGTACCAGAAAATACAAATTCTATTAAAAAACTACAAAATGTTCAAGTAAATGTACTTCCCGGATTTTCTTTCTCTGCTACTGGACAAATAGGTTACATAATTTAATTTAGTAGAAAAGACGTGAAGTAAGATTTATTCCTGCTAGAGCTACTAATACTGCTATAATTATTAGTATTTTGCTATGATCGAATTTAAAAGCACCTATTCGTGATCCAAAAATACTACCAACAATAACTATAATAGCTAGTGGTACAATCAAGTCAAAATTTATCTCTTTATGTATAGAATGAGCGACAAATCCACTTATTGAATTTGTTAATATGAACAAACTTGCTGCAGCTGCTGCCTGTTTTGGATTTGCAAGACCAGTTAGTATCAAAATTGGGGATAACCATATTCCACCTCCTATACCAACCAATCCTGCTACTGAGCCAAGACATGCACCTATAGGAGAAGTTATCAAAGAAGTTTTTACCAAATTTAAATTTATTTTCTTTATTTTTTGATGCAAATTTATTGTATTATTACTTGATAATAGCAATGTTATCGATGCAGCAAAAAGAGATACTGCAAATATTGTTATTAAAATATCTTCAGGTAAGACAATAGATCCTGCGATAAATGCAAATGGAACAGAAATTAACAAAGGAACTGATATCTTGAATGACATATGTCCTGCTTTTAGATAATTAATAAAAGCGATAGATGAAACCAAAATATTTAGAGCAAGTGCGATTTGAGGAACGGTATATAAATTCACCCCTACAAGTATTAATAGAGCGATATAACTACTTCCACCACCAAAGCCAACTGAAGAATAAAAAAAACTTACTATAAAAAAAAGGGGTGCTAAAATCAATAATAAAATATCAATCATTAACGATTATCCTCCAATCATATTAAAAGATGTAAAACATTATGTAAAATACATCATTAATTAATGGCCTTTTCCATGAATCATATTAAAAGCATGAAAAATGCTAGGCAGAAGAAGATCTAATGATTCTGAAACCCCTTTCACGTTTCCAGGCAGATTTATTATTAATGTTTTACCTCTTATGCCTGATCTTCCATTTGAAAACATAGAAAAAGGAGTTCTACGTTGACCATGAGATCTTATGGATTCAGAAATTCCTATAGCCTCTTTATCAATAATCATTTTGGTAACTTCAGATGTGATATCTCTTTTACCTAAACCAGTACCACCAGAAGTTATTATCAGATCTATTTTTTTATTATCACATAATTCTATTAATGCAGATTTAATTTTGTTCTTATCATCTGGTAATATCAAGTAATCTACAATATCAACATCAATATTATTACTATCAACTAAATTTTTAATTCTATTAACTATCAATTTACCAGACTTGTCGATTCTTTTTCTATTAAAAGTCGAATCACTGATAACTATTACGGCACTTGTAATGGTTCTCTCTGTATGGTCAACAAAATCAGTCTTTCCACCGGTTTTACTTATTACTTTAATTGATTCAATTTGGATATTTTGGTCTATTGGTTTCAACATATCAAATATACAAAGTGTTGCAGTACAACAGCCAGTTAGAGATTCCATCTCCACACCTGTTTTAGATATGCTTTTGACACCAACTTGTACTACTATAGATGATTCAAGTATGGTTACTCTTGTAGAAATATGATCAATGGAAATTGGATGACAATAAGGTATTAATTCCGATGTTTTTTTTGCTCCAAGTGCAGAAGAAATTTTTGCTGCTTCAATTATGTTACCTTTTGGTGATTTACCATTTTTTATTTTTGAAATTGTTTCTGGATTGACTCTTACTATTCCTTCTGCAGTTGCAGATCTTAATGTATCATATTTATTAGAAACATCGATCATTCCTACGTAACTATCTATATCATTCATTCTTTAATCATAACACCTTCTACCCAAACAGAACCTGATTCTGTTTTTTCTTTTTTCCATAGAGGACATCTATTTTTGACATTATCTATTCCATATCTACATGCTTCAAACGCATCTTTTCGATGTTCTGAAGACACACCAACGATTACACTTAGTTGGCCAACGGCAAGGTTTCCTACTCTAATTATTACAACAAATTTAGATATATTCCATTTTTCAAAGACCTCTTGTTCAATTTTTTTTAACACATTTTCAACCATTTCTTCATATGCTTCATAAAATATTCCATATACGGATTGTCCCTTAGAATTGTGGTCTCGTACTTGACCAGTGAAAACAACACTGGCTCCAGATGAAGTATCTTTTATATGGTCAAATATTTTTAATATGTCTATTTCATTTTTAGATATATGTATCATTCAAATCACCAAAAAATAAACTACCCTCCACTTATAGGAGGTAAAATTGATATTTCATCATCATGATTTACGACAGTATTTTCTTTGTAACAAATTTTTTTGTTAAACGTGAAAACTACTTTGTTGTTTAGGTTTAGAGATGGATATAATTTATTAACTCTTTTTTTAAGTTCTCTTATAGTTATAGCATCGTTATTTATATAAAGAATTAGATATTTACTATTCATATTCTCTCGTAAAACTCCAAATAGTTTTATTTTTATAAGTTTCTTTCCCTCCATCGAATTCATTAAAAAGTTATCCTCCTATAGTGTGCATAAGGTTTAAAGTTGGTTTGAGTCCATTAATTCTAATTAATTCTATTATTCCTTCAGGTTTATTCTTGTGACAATGTTTTATGTATTCTATAATCTCTTGATCTTTTTTTCCATTCCTAATCATTTTCTTTAGATCGTGACCTTTTTTTTCAAATAGACATGTAAGAAACCGCCCATCTGAAGTCAATCTTATTCTATCACAGTTACTGCAGAAAGGATCTGTAACAGAGGAAATGAAACCAATTTTTCCTATTTTATCATCAAAAGAGTACAAAGTTTCTGGATTATTTTTCGATGATGTATTATCATAATTAAGTAAGATATTTGGAAAATTTGAATTAATTTTTTCTATTAATTCTTTTTTACCTACTACAAGATCTGGATTCCAAATACCTGACCCATCAAGAGGCATAAATTCAATAAAACGTACAGTCAATCCAGTCTTTCTGGAAAAATTAACAAAATCTACTAATTCATCGTCATTTCTATTTCTAACAAGTACAGTGTTAATCTTTATTTTTAGACCGACTTCAATAGCTTTTTCGATACCTTTAAAAATTTTATTTAAACCAGTAATTCCATTCAAACTTTTGAGTCGTTCTTCTTTGAATGTATCCAAGCTTATATTTACACTATCCAGTCCCGAAGCTTTTAGTTGATCTGCGTTTTCCTCCAATAATAAGCCATTAGTAGTCATACTAATTTCTTGTATCCTTTTTATTTTGTTTAGATCTTGTACTAGTTCATATAGTGAGTGACGAAGTAATGGTTCACCTCCTGTGATTCTAATTTTCGTTATTCCTAATCTAGTAAAAATAGATGCTAATCTAATAATCTCCTGAAAATTTAGAATATTAGTATTGTTAAACCATTTAACATTACCGTTAGGCATACAATAAATACATTTCATATTGCATCTATCAGTTACTGAAATCCTTAATTTTCGTGAGATTCTATTAAACCTATCAATTAAAATTTGATTAGAATTTTTTTGATCCATTTTACAACCCAATATATTTATTTTTTAAATTTAAAATTTTATCAAACAATTAATATGTAATAGATTCAAGAAATCGTATTTTAATTTTTCTCCTGAGAAATTCCTTTTTCTTTTGTAACCTTTATATTTAACACAAATTTTATTTTTATAGATCGATTTGCCAAATTTTAAATTGATCCAGGTTTTAAATTATTAGTAGATAAAAATATTATACGAACGGAAAGATATTAGGTTAAATCACGAATTTAGATATTCATCACCCAAATTATAGAATAGTTCTGGATAAAATGAGCTAACTACAAGAAATCTACTAATATATATGAATTAAAATTAATAATGGGAAGAAATAAGCATCTAATTAATGGTTTAATAAAAAATAATTTAAAATGATTTTTATTAATTCAATCAATGAAAAAACAAAATTTAGCTACATTATTTTCAATATATATTCTTGTTCGAATTTTATGTGATTAATAACATTTAAGTAATTTTTTTTGTCGTATTGCTGAACTTTTTTTTCTATATTTTTAGTATTACAACAATTATTAAATTGAATTGTATTCATATTCAAGCAACAGTTAATTAGTTATGAAAGGTTTTGAATTTCTCCTCCTATGTATTGGTACTATATGTAATTCACTTTTGAGATATAAAATAGCAGAATATCCAATTATAGTATTAGTAGGACTTTCAGGATATGTCATGATAGTAAATATTACTGGAAGTTTTATTCTTGGAATATTTTCAGCTTAATCTATTACTTTGAATAGATCTAAGATATTCATTCCTTTTTGTTATTAGTTTTTGTGGCTCTAATAACTATCGCATATATTATATTCTAAAATATTTTAAATAGATTATCAACATCATATTATAAGGTTTTGTTAAGATAAGCAGCAACAGCTATAGCTTAGAATGTTCTAAATATTGTATAGAATTAAATCTGAACTAAATAAAACATCTGCTTTTGTTGTAATGTATTCTCTATCTGTACTTTTTGGGATTAAGTTTACGTAATACTTCTAAGGCACTAATAATATTTCTAAATGAGAAAAGAAGTCATGTGTCTGTATGGAATTGGATACAACGAT
>JBNAIF010000173.1:0-5126 GCA_050043595.1 Nitrososphaeraceae archaeon
GGATCGGTAACATAATATATTAAGTTTTGTTCTGTGTTTTTAATAAAATAGTATGAATATAATAAAAAAGAGATTGAGATATTTTATCAAAAAAATATTTTTAGTTAATTCCTCTTAATTCTATTGATCTACATTTATGAATCATGCTGCTTCCATACAACCTATTATTATATCGCCATTTTGTTCTTCAAATCCCTGCCATAGACCTGTTGCCTCGTCATTGTTGTCAACAGTTAAATGATCATCTATTAGACCTTTAAAGGTAGATACGGGATCTTCTTCAGAACATATACCCATACACCTAATTTCCCATTTCCATCATTTTCGTAAGAATTTGTAGCATTTCCTAATTCAAGTACTGCTTGTCCAGATTGAAGTGATTGTGTTGACAAATTAATACAAAATTCACATATTGCTTCACCGGTTTTTATATTATTTGTCTCTTCTGTTATTACATCACATAATGCTATATCAGTTACTACTGCACCTGCTAAGTTAGTATCGTCTCCACATGTTGTTACTGCAGAAGTCTGACAAACTTCTTCTCCGCCTGTAAGTACTGTTATCTCACTACCTGGAATACCTAATGATGTTGGCAATGGATCAGCACCTTGACATGTTGTTGTAGTTGGTATGTTCAAATCTAGGTTACATAATTGTTCTTCCATTTCTTGCATTATATATAGACCATCTGGACATTTAACTGGACAATTGTTTGCATCATCTACTACTAAACCTAAATCATTTGGTGGATTATCACATACAAAAAGTTCTGGAATCTAAGGACATTCCATTCCTTGCATTACATATGGACCATCTGGACATTTAACTGGACAGTCGTTTATATTGCATCTTTTTGTTCTTCTATATTATTATAGAATCCGTTTGCACATATATCTGATTTAATTTTCTGATTTACTTTTCTCTCATTTGGATTCAAATACGGTGCCCTCTTTGGAAGATGTATTATGATAAACCAGTCTTCTTTTTCTTTCTTATGTTGTGCATTGACATATTCTCTTGTAATTTTGCTTATATGATATAAAACATTATCCCATACAAGTGTAATTCTTTTCCAACCATTATTTTTAATTGCATATCTGAGATTATCAAGATGGTGTATCGTATTAGTAGAATTCGATCTGTCATAGAAATCATACAACGGGCTCTATTCGGGTCACATCATGGATATGTACATAGAGAATCTCTACTACCGTTATGTCTGATTTTTTGCTGTTCACATTCAAAACTCATTGACTTTCTTATATATGGTTTTTGTGTTACTATGATTTCATCTTCAAATACCAATCTTCTAGTATCCTCTGGAGATGTTTGAAACTGATTGGAATAAAGTTCTTCTGTAAGACAATTTGCAAGTGACTTCATATGTTTCTGATATAACCAAAAATATTGGGATCATCAAAAAGTACAGAAAGCATAATCTCTATCCTCATCTGTTATACGGAATTTTGTACCACCTAATTTCCTTATCTCTAATTCTTTTGTTCCCATCTTAAGATATGCTGATATCCATCTTTGGACTGTTCTTAGGCTTACCATGTTCATTTGCAATATCTTAAAGTTCTGCAGTTGTTCTTCTGGATTACTGTCAGTAACATGCGATAATACTTCTTGTCTGGAATATTCTTCATAAGTCTTAGTATGATGGCCTTATGTGTTGTTGTGAGGTAGAGTTTAGAAGAAGAACTACTCTACTCAAAATTATGGTGTTCTGGATACCTTAAGCTTTACTTATTCAGAAAATTAGACTCTTGGTTAAAAGAGTATGACATCAACTAAGCCACTTGACTTATAAGTACATCTGATCTTAGTATTTGTTGTTTTATAAGTTAAGATTTAAAATTATTTAAATCTCATATTGAGGTGAAAATATTAAATTACGGTCTAATTTAAGTACATTATAGATTTACTTTTTTTTAATCTAATGTATCAAATTCATATTTTAATTTATTTTAAATGAGCTCACTGGTAGTTCATTCCTGTTAATTTAGTGAATAATATTGTAAGTTAAAGGAAGATAATCAAATTCGTTCTGTTATCATAAAACATTTCTTTTTTTATCACTTCTGAAAACTGACGGTTTCCATTTTAAATTACGTAGAGCATTGATTCTTTTTAATTTAGATTTATCTACCGTATCAGAAGAGGAATGGGGAATAATTGATATTTTTTCTAGAGATGGATATTTTGAACGGATGTCCATTTCTATTCGAAGGGATAATAATTCTATATCTGATAAACGTTCATCGCCATCAACTTCTATGTGGATCTCTGCCTGGTCAACCATTCCTGAGGAACGCAACATTACATTTTTTACGTCTACATCTTCTTTTCTAAAGTCATTTGAGATTATTTCTTTTATACTTTCAGTTATCTGCGGATTTTGCCATGAATCTACAAGTACAAGCGATGATCTTTTTAGAGTAATGTATGAAACTGAAAATATGAATCCTGAAATTATCATTCCACCAATCGCATCCATCTGTATAAATCCAAACTGAGTTGCAGCTACTATACTAAAGAAACCAATAACCGATGCAGATCCATCTTTGATTGAATTTCTAGCATCAGTTTTAAGAGAAAGCAAATTATATTTATTTGCGATTCTGCGCATCTGAAACGCTCTATGTAACGACAATGCGCTAGCGCCAGCTAAAACAGTCATTACTAATATGGGCTCTTTTATTTCATGAGGGTGAATTAGTGATTGATATGAATTATAAAAGATAATTATTCCTATTGCTATCATACCCAGGGCAGCCATTAACGCTGTTAAACTCTCAACTTTATGGTAACCAAAATGGAATCTTTTATCTGCAGGCCTATGAGCTATTCTAAGTCCAAGTAATACAATAAAAGATATCAATGCATCAGCAACTGAGTCAATTCCGTCTGCAAATACGACTATACTACCGCTAAAATACCAGGTTATTATTTCAGCGACTCCAATTGCTAACAAGGTAACAACAGAGATTTTAGCAATCCTTTTACCTGCAGTAATTCCTTCATTAACAAGATTTGAAGAAGATATCAAGGGATCCTTATCTTTTGTTATTGCATTTTCTATATCACTTGAAGAGAACTGCGAAGAATTGATTCTTTTATTTTCATTTGCAGAATCTTCAGAAGGTTCTTTATCCGAATCATCCAATTTTATAATATGATTAATAACATTGATGCATTATATTTAAAGATATATCATAGTCAATAATTCCATATTATTGAATATTTATATATGATATTTTCCAAAGAGATCAGGTAAAATATACTGACTAACTAAACTTCGTAGATACATTTTTAGCTAACATTTATAATACACATATGGTAATTGCGTAAGACTCGACTAGATAAGATATACAATCAAGAATCCAATGCAACTATCAAAGAAAGAATACAACTCGTAAGACGAATAACACAAGATAAACAACACATAGAAGATGTAGCACAAGAACTACACAGATGTAGAGCATGGGCATACAAATGGTACAAAAGATATAAAGAAAAAGAGAATTCTATCTCTTCTTGTAACAAGCGAACAGGTACATGATTCAAAAGTACTACCTAAATTAATAGACGATATAACAATAAAACAAAACAAAATAATTGATGAAACAATTGCAGATGGTGCATATGATAATAACAAGAATTTTCAATATTTATCATTTAGAGGAATCAAACCAGCGATAAAGACAAGAAAGAATTCTATCTGTAAAAAGACAAATCACTATTTAAGAAATAAACAGGCAGAGATGCAGAAAAACAATTATCAGAATTGGAAAGATAGTGTAAGCTATACCCAGAGATGGATTGTGGAATCTGTATTTTCATGTATCAAGAGAATGTTTGGAGAATATGTTACTGCTATTAAATTTGAGAACATGGTAAAAGAAATGATGTTGAAATCATCATTGTATAACATGTTTCAGAGTCTTACTGTTAGATAATTATCACGTTGATATAAAAAACCTCAATTATCTGAGTGAGTTATACAACACAGCAGCAAAAATCTCTTCAACATATCATTAAAATTCATTAGTAGAATTTAACAAGATAAATATTGTACAAAAGAAGTTAATACAATTCAAAATGATATTTTTCTCTACTATTGTATATTGCAGTATCATTTATTTAGATTATATTATTCGATGGGCTCGGAGGATAGTAAACTGTTTTTGACACAAATTTGTAGTTACAATGTATGTGAAACTAAAAAACTATTATTGATATATTATGGATAGGATATATCTTTATCTAGTTTTCTTTTCTATTTTTTTATTGTGTTGATTTACATAATCGTCAATGACTTTTTCTGTAGTCTTCCATATTTTTCCTACTTTGATAGCATCTAAGACTCCTTTTCTAGCCAAAAGACTAAGATATTCTGAACTGTATGGTGTATTTTCTGCAAGTTCTTTTAGAGTAAATAATTTCCGATGTTTTTCTATTAGTTTCCTATCATTCTGTTTTGTTGCTTTTCTATTCTTTTTTCCTTCCTTTTCATTTTCTAATTCTAAAAGATAAATATCTATTGTTTGTTCTACACACCTTGCAATAAAGGTCACAAATTGTTCTGGTTCGCCAGAATCTGCTTTACGAAGAGATTCTAAATATTTTTTTCTATCTACTTTCCTAATAATTACAAAACGATATCCATTTCGTAATAATACTAGATTTAACAGGATACGTGCTATTCTACCATTCCCATCATCAAATGGATGTATCCAAGATAAAGAATGATGAACATAAGCAGCAAGTTCAATCGGTCTCAATTCATCAGGATTCTTATTTATTACATGCATCAACTCTTTCATATGTTGTGGAATATCGTAAAACAATGGTGGACTAAAAACTGCTCCTATTATGTTTACTTCTACTTTGCGATATTTTCCAGCACTACTTATTATACCATTCATGATTATTCTGTGAATATTTTTAATGTCGTTTTCTTTAATATCATATTTGGGATCAAACGCAATTTTTTTTATCAGTTCTATTGCTTCTGGATGATTTTGTGCCTCTAAAACTTCTGTAATATTTTTACCTCTGACAGTAATTCCTCTTAACGCTAATTCTGTCTCTCCAAGACTTAGAGTATTTCCTTCAAT
>JBNAIF010000174.1:0-15791 GCA_050043595.1 Nitrososphaeraceae archaeon
ATTGTGAAAAAAAAGGATACAGTAAATACGTATCTACTAGCTATAGATCCACAATTATTACAAGAACTTTTAGCTAGATATAAAATAACAAGTGTAGACAAAATAGTCGATAATTATATTGATCTTTTAGATGATTATGACGTACTTTGAATATTATGGATTATATCATTAAAGAAAGTTGTTCAAAAAAAGATTGAACAGACTCCTGTTATCAAAACTAGAAAAAAGAAAAAATGCATGTGATTTTAGGTTAAATTTTCAAATGAATTATGGCATATCGATCTAAAAGTTATAGAAAATGAAAGAAAATGGTTGATATCCATTTTTGATGATCATTGCAGATACGTATTATCTTCAATTAAATGTATATAAGGTAAATCAGAAAATATCATCTATCTATTAAAACGAACAATCAAAAAGTATAGAAAATTATTACAGATATTTACACATCGTGGTTCACAATTTTATAATTCACATTCTAAATTACAATCAGATCTTGATACTTTCTGCAAGAAACACGATATAGAACATGTTATGGGTATGATAGAAAAACACACTACACTTGGTAAGATAGAAAGATGGCATAGTACATGTGATGTGGAAAGACATAGATTCAAAAGACATGAACAAGTCATTAAATACTATAATAACAAAAGAGTACATATGTTATTGAACTACATTACACCTAAACAGGTGCACAATAGGAGTGTAACACATGTGGTGAGATAGTACAATAGAAAAAGTTAACCCAAAAACTAATGTATAATAATGGAAAACAATTTACATCAAAAATATTCATACGTTTTCTAGAAAAAATATGATAAAATCTAAATCAATTCGAAAGAGTTATCCATAGCTACAAGAAAAGATAGAAGCATATAACAAGATAGGAGTGAATTTCTAAAAGTAGAAAATATTTTCGATAAAGAAGAAGAAGGAAAGAAAAGGTATCATATGTTTGTTAAAACGTACAACAAGCAAAGAGAATACGGTAGTATCAATAGATATACACTGTCTAAAATGTTTCTTTCTAAAGGAAGATTAAATAATCACAACTATAACAAGAAGATTAAAAATATAAAAAGTGTCATCAATGTTGGTAAATGATTATTTCCCTATCTATACAAGCACAACAATATACAAAATGGATTTATCCAAAGATTTTCATATTGTCATAGCCAAAAGAAATACATTTTAAAAATTTTGAGATATTTCTGGAATTTTTTTTAGGTTAACGTTTATTATTTGACATATCTTCGTTTCTCCTTTTTTAATTGTTCCAGAACAATCATGAGAAAATTCTGCACAATAATTTGATAGTTGTTGATTTTTTAAACTTCCACCATAATTTCCTAATTTGATGATGTCGCCGTTACAATAAATGTTGTCTACTCCATAATCATCAATACCTTCTTGTGTAATATGATAACTTCCAGGTTCTATTTGAACAAATATTCCTCGCGGTGATGTATAAAACATATGTGGATTAGGATCAATTCCATGGACCATTACTTTATATGGTGTGATTTTCGAGCATAAAGCGTTAGTAAAATTAGTAATACAATTGTTTAAGATATTAGATTTAATTGCAAGATCTTCTTGATTTGATTTTATTGATATTCCAGGACCATTACAATTTTGAAGAATATTTAAATTTGTTTCATGTTCATTATCATAAAATATTTCCACAATTTCACACATACTAACTTTTATGATTATTGTGCCTAACTCATCAGATAACAATGAAGTATCTCCAAAAGTACTATCAATATAAAATAAAGTAGAGAATAAAAAAATTATAATAAAAAATATAAAGATATTAATATATAACATATCATTTTCCCTTCTTTTTATATTGAATATTTATTTTGTAATATTTATATCGAACGATACTTTTAGTAAAAACAATTGTATATAATATAAGGTGATAAATTTCTTTAAACAAACTGTCAAAAAAATATATCAAGTTAAATGTACTTGTCTCTATTATATAACCATATTCAAATTAATATTTTATTTCTATAAATATTATTATAATATCAATTAAATAAAATTTCTTCTAATTAGATTTGATTAAGGAAAATATATAAAAATGAAAAAAATGAAAATTCTGGAGTTTAACTACTTGGAGCGCCTAGACCATTGTTTTCATCATCAGCATCGTTTAAGTCGAATACTGGATTGAAACCGGATAGATCACCTGGTAGCTGTGGTGAATTATATGGTGCACTCCCAATGCTTCCTAAAACTCTTTGAGTGTTGACATCTACTACATCGCCATCATTAAATTCCACAGGATTTTCATCGTAATTTACCAATGCTATATCAGTATTCCTTGGTGACCCTCCATTTAGTGGATCTGGGATATGAGAGTGCCATACACAGCTGTTATCTTGACCTGATGCATGACCTATATAAAATAACGGTACTTTTTCCACGAATGTTGTATCACTCTGTTCATCAATATGTCCTGCAATCACAGTAACAGTTGGAATGAATGTATCACCCTCAGAATCTGATGGGTCTGCAACACATGGTGCTCTTAATAATAGATGACCAGATATAAAATTCGGACTAGAATCATAAATTGGTAAAACTTCTCCTGGTCCTAAAACTATTCCATTCAGTCTCACATGTGTGTTGTCAGGTATACTTCCCCCAGCTACTCCTAATTCAAAACTATGACTAGCACTAGCTAATTGCGTAAAGGAAAATGTGCTTCCTATTAAGGTCACAAAAACTACTGCGAATGTATATTTATTCATTTTATTACCAGTTTAGCTTATAAATATAAAAACACATTGGTACATTCGTCGAATACACCAATTTATTTTTATTATACTTATTTTACTGACAAATAATGAACAATTACGTTGACAAAAATAAGATGATAATATTTACTGTACTTCCTGTCATCTTATCAGGATTGATGTTGATATCTACACAAACACAAGCTTTTGGACATTCTTCACAAGTAGTTACTACAGATATTGAAATTGGAGATCCAACAACCCCAGTTTTACAAGATAAAAAAATTAGGATAGTTTTAGGACATTCTAACGAACCAGCATATGGTAAGTTGCCTGGAATACATGATGGCAAACACAATGTGGAGTTTATTTTGAGCGATGGTGATACTAGAGCTCCATTGACTGGTGCAGAATTGACTGTAGATAAATATTATTTTAAAAATATTGAAAGCTTTAATGCAGCAACAACTTTAGACGAAGCTGACTATACAGAAAAAGATGTACGTCTAGGAGGAGTATTTGGTGAGCCAGGTTTGTATTGGACAAGACAAGTAATTGATCCAGGAATATATGTGTATACTGTAAAAGGTACTATTGATTTTTACCAAGTAGGCAAATATGAATTGCCAGAAGAAGGAATAACTAAGGCATGCAGGATACTTGAAGATGGAAATGATTTAACAACAAAGTTTGATTCTAAAAATTGGGTAGGAGGTTTTGGCTGTCCCATACCTATAACAGATATTTATTTCCCACCACAATCTGAACGTCACTACAGTGATGAATATGGCTATAATGGTGATGAATACAAATACCAAGACGAATATAATTAAGGTTAAGGTTATAGAGTCAAAAACTAAGTAAATTTTATTTTTTTATTTTTATTTTTATTGTTATATACTAATTTACATATATATAATTTATATAATAACATACATCTAAACACAAGATACATCTATTGAATGAATAACTACATTTGGAGGAGAATTGAAATAATAATGAAAAGAAAATCTTGTCCAATTATCACCCAATTTATAATACTATAAAGATATATACATAATTAAACAATTTTGAATATAAAGTAATAGGAATAATATATCATTATTAATAAATTATCTACATTTTTTTAGAACAAAAATATAAAATATAAATCTGAGAAACTATTAAATTTGATGATTAGAATGACTTTTGGTAAAATTATTTTAGGACATTCGTCGAATAACCTAATAGTATTTTATTAAAAAAATTGCAGAATTATCTATTTATATATAATACTAAAAATATTTCGTATTTATATTTAGTACATAAAATAGAGAATCATCTTGAACAAGTCATATATAATATATAGAAAATAATTATGTATGCAAAAAAGAGAAATTACTGCAATATTTCTTGCCGCAGTTTTAGTCACTAGTGCAATAGCAATCACTTCCTCCACTTTTACGGAAAATGCGGAAGCATTAAGCGAGAAGAAAAAAGACAGAGATTGCAACTACAAATATGAAGATTGTGAAAGAGAATACAGAAAATACGATCCACGAAATTATGATAGAGAATATAAAGAATATGAACCTAAGTATATAGAAAAATATAACAATGACATCAAAATAACAGAGATTGAAGATCCATATGAAGGATATGATCATTAAATAATTTTTTTAATTTTTTTAGTTTTTAGATAAAGAATTTATAAAATAAATAAAAATATTATATATTTAAAATATAAACAATACATAAATTATAATATCTCACTATTTTCCAGAAGAAAATTTAAAGTAGTATTATGAGTTATTTATTATCAGGTATAAAATACTTTTAATTGTTTTAATTAAATATAAACATAAATTCAAATTAAAAAAAATATTACATAACAAAAGGTACGATTTAAATGAAATAAAATATTTATTTAATTGTATTTAACTAATTACAATTGGCAAGATTATTCGATCCGCATATACATATGTATTCACGTACTACAGATGATTATGAAGCTATGTCTAAGGCGGGTATTGAAGTAATTGTACAACCATCATTTTGGTTGGGAAGTCCTAGAACCTCAGTTGGAACTTTTGTAGATTATTGGGAACACATGATATCATTTGAAACTTCGAGAGCCAAACAATTTGGAATTGAACATTTCGTATGTATTTCTGTTAATCCAAAGGAATCAATTCACAGACCATTAGCATTAGATGCAATAGAACCTATGAAAAAAATGTTGGATAGAGAAAGAGTAGTAGCAGTTGGAGAATTAGGATATAATTTGATCAACGAATTAGAAGAAGAAGTATTTCTTGAACAAATGGACATTGCAAATGAAAAAGATATGCTAATGATGATACATTTACCACATGAAAACAAAAAAGAAGGTATGAAAAAAATTGAAGGGATATTATTACAAAAACACAAAAATTATAATAAAAAGAAAATTTTAATTGATCACAATACAGAAGAAACTATCGAAAAGACATTAGAACTTGGTTTATGGGCTGGTCTCTCGGTTTATCCATTTACAAAACTCTCTCCAAAAAGAGCGATTGAGATAATTAGAAAAAATGGAACTGAAAATATTATGGTCAATAGTGCTGCTGATTGGGGAGTTTCTGATCCCTTAAGTGTTGCAGTTGTTGCAAAAGAGATGAAAAAAGAAAATTTTAGTACAGGCAATATAGAAAAGGTAACATTTCTAAATGCATATGACTTTTATAAACAGTCAGAAAAATTCTCATGGACACCATAGAGATTTTTGATTATGAAACTAGCTTTTAGTACTAATGCATACAAAAAATATTCATTAAACAATGCTATAGAAAGGATTTCAAAGATTGGATATAAGGGAGTAGAAATCCTTTGTGATATTCCTCATGCGTATCCACCTTCGCTTGCTGATAATGATATCGAAAAAATTAAAGGAGATATTGCTGAAAATAATCTTGAGATTTCTAATTTAAATGCATTCACATTATATGCTATTGGAGATGTGTATCATCCATCATGGATTGAATATGATAATAAATTAAGCCAAATAAGAATAGAACATACAGTTAATTGTATTAAATTAGCACATAGACTTGGGGCAAAAAATTTATCTACTGAACCAGGAGGTCCAATAGAGGTAAAGAATCTAAAATATACACAAGACAAGAATATGCTACTAAAAAGATTTGTAAAAAATCTCCAAAAAATATATTATTTTGCCGAAAAAAATGATGTAAAAATTCTAGTGGAACCAGAACCATCATTGCTACTTGAAACATCTGATGAATTCTTACAATTCATCAAAGAAATAAGATCGGAATATATTAAACTAAATTTTGATATAGGTCATTTTTATTGTGTCAGGGAGGAGCCAGAAGATATAATTTATAAATTAATTGATCATATTGAACATTTTCATATTGCAGATATATCCAAGGAAAGGATTCATCATCATTTGATTCCCGGTCACGGTTCTATAAAATTTGAAAAGGTATTTGATGTATTGAAAAAAATAGGATATGAGGGTTTTATAACAGTAGAATTATATCCATATCAAGATAATCCAGACTATGCAGCAAAGAGTGCGTATAACTATCTAATTAATCTAATTAATTAGGTACATATTAATAAATATGCATTATGTTTTATAGATCTTTGTTAAAATACATATTTAATAATATATAATAATATATTATAATTGTAATTGTCTGAACTAATATTTTCATTTAATATATTAATGTATACAATGGATCTGTTTGGAACCATGGCATTTGCAGTAACTGGTGCATTTAAAGCCATTGAAAATAAATTAGATATTGTTGGTGTAATCGTGCTAGCTTCAACTACAGGTTTAGCAGGAGGTTTAATTAGAGATACAATTCTAGATAGAATACCACCTAACATAATTGCAGATCCATTTTACTTAATAACAGCGGTTAGCACGGGAATTATCATTTTTTTTATATATCCATATATAAAGAAACATTGGAACTTATTTCTTAAATTTGATGCAATAGGATTAGGTGTATTTAGTATCATAGGAGCAAGTTTAGCATATAGTATTTTTGACCATAATTATATTGCTATGATTATTGCTGGTATGAGTACAGCAATAGGAGGCGGAGTAATAAGGGATCTTATAGTAAAAGAAGTTCCATTGGTTTTTCGAAAAGAATTATACGCCACTGCAAGTTTTACAGGGATATCGATTTTTTTTATAATGCTATATTTTAATATGGATTTCAATTTGTCTATTATTATATCAATAATTATAATAACTGTATTCCGTCTATTATCCATTAAATTTAATTGGAATTTACCTATATCAAAAACATAACTGTTATGTAATTCATTTATTTTTTTTAACAATAATACTATATATCTTTTCCAATTGTTTTATTTGGCTAACAACAAGAAAAGATATTCCAGCCCCCAACAAAACGCCGGCAAGAACATCTAATGGATAATGAACTCCTACATATATCCTTGAAAAAGATACTAAAGATGCTTCTAATATTAATAAAAGTGATATAGATAACCTTAGGTTAGATATTTTATAAGCTAAAAGTAAAGATAGTACTGAACCAGTTACAAAGGAAGCATGACCAGAAGGATAACTAAATGAAGTTTCTTTGTTAAGTAGAGAATAAGAGTTATTTTCACTTGGACGTGGCCTATCAAATATATCTTTAGAAATGGAAGTTACAGGTATTAAAATTATTAGAGATATTATAACTACTGCAACAGCTTTCCTACCGGATTGTCCTCCAAATATGAAAAATAATAATAATACTATTGGCCAAAAAAATTCGCGTCCAAATAATGTCAATAATACCATAAAATCATTAAATTCAGAAGGTGCATTTAGATAAATTGAACTAAAGTAGTTATAAGATTGAATATCAATATGTAAGAGATATTTAGAAAATAAATTTGAAGGTAAAGCAAATAAGAATATTGAAAGTATAATAAAAATTAGAATGCATGATAGTCCAACTAGAAAATAATTTTTATTATACAAAGATATATCACAAACTAAATATATTTATTGAGTAGGCATATATTTTTTTTTAATTTGAATATATTTATTTAATTCATCAGTACTAGTTACATATTTACAAATATCTAATACATCACGAATACTTCTTGATCCCAAGTCTTGCCATGCCGTTTCTATAATGGCTTTTCTTAATAAAGGATCTTTATTTTTAATAAGTTTCTCGCAAATAAATTCAAATTCTTTATATGAATATAGTGGTAATTCATATTCATCAAATCGATCACGCAATGGAGGAATTAATTTATTAGCATTATTACAAGTAGCAAAAATTTTTAATGAATTGAAATTTATTTCATTATTTTTATTAGATCGTATATCTACAATTCGACCATCTTGAATTAGATTTAAGAGAATTTCTTGATCAAGTTTTCGTAATCTTGAAATCTCATCTAAAAGTAAAATTTTTAGAGAGGAATTAGCAAATAAAAGATCTCGAATTCCAGCTTTAGTTGTTAGAGAACAATCAACATATTTACAGTATTTAGAATATTTTTGTTCTATAGACTTCAAAAAACTAGATTTGCCATTACCAGGTTTTCCGGATAATAAAATTGCAGTAGAAGACTCTGATGCTAATGCCATAAGCATAATATCTTTAATATCATTATAGCCAATTATTTCAGAAAAAAGATCAGCTTTATTTCTATTATTAAATATTGAATTATTTAGTTTTTTAGAGAAGAATTCTGGTAAATTTAACATCTATAATAATATTTGATAAAACTTTTATTTATTTATTGACATCAAAATAATTATTTTATATTAATATGAAACATATTATATAATATTTTTATATAAGATATTTCTGAAAAATATTATTAAATCAAATAATTAATACTAATATAGAAAGATGAAATAAATCATGAAAACACAAAGATAAAATGTGATAAAATTAATATATAAAAATATGTTCAACAGAAAATATTTTTTAATATTAAGTAGCGTAATACCACTATTTTTTGTATCAGGAATTTATAATGTTGATAATATTTATGGTTACAAAGATAATTATAAAATAGAGATAATAGATCATGAAATATTAATAGACCAAAATGAAATAATGAATGTAATAGGATCGGTAAAGAATAATGAATATTTTCCAGTAAAAGTGGTTATTGGATTAGATATTGAAGACAAATATGGAGATAAAGCGTTATTAAAAAGTTCTACTTTTGCAGATATAATATATCCAGATTCTGCGGTTCCTTTTAAAATAAATATTGATACAGATGAAAAAGTTTTAGGAAAACCATACATAATTGAAGTTGATGAATTAAAAATTCCATGGATCCAAAGTCTTTCTCAAAATTATGCAAACATACCAATAGGAAAAGAAAAAGCTTTAGTAGGCACTGTTAAAAATACAGGTTCTGTGGTAGTAGAAGATGTTCAAGTTTATGCATCAGTTCATGCAGAAGATGGAAAACAAATTGATTCAGTAAAAAGCAAAGTTATTCCAATTATTAAACCTGGAGAAGAGGTATTATATCAAATTATACCAGATCCAACAATAAAGCCTGATGTATCTTACTTTAGTTGTGCCGGTCTTAATATCAATAATCCAATAAATACATTAAAAGTTGATGATGATGAATATGTAGCTTTTAAAATGGAAAGCGTATCTAAAATAAGTAATTTTAAATATGAAAAAAAGTTTGACGGAATAACTTTAGATATTAAACCATACAATCCAGCTGGTGGAGATTTTATATTCCAAGTACCACAAATGTCTGAAGATCATAAAGTAAATGTAAAGTTAGATGGTCAAAGTTATAACAATACCAGTATAACGGGGAATGGTAAAACTTTAACAATTAAGGTATTTGTACCTCCAGAAGATCATAATCTAATAATTAGTGGAATAACAAACAAATTTGTTTAACTTTTCAATTCTATAAATGAAATGCAACCATATCAATATTCCAAAACGTATGATAAATTAATATAGTAAAATCTTATCGTAATATAATCCATAAAAGTTATTATTTAGAAGTAACCTAATATAATTAAAGGAATGAATTCCCGAATAACGGGTAAAAAAAACCTACTGGTTAATCATGAATATTTGAGGGATAGTATTTCACCTATCTATAAGGAATGTAATTCATGTAGAACAAGAACTCAATTTATATGCACAATTTGTGGTTTTTGTTGGAGTTGCCATTGGAAAATTGAACAATTAGCTAAAATACCCAAATACCTATTAAATGATTCTATGAAATTTGAATAAAATTACTAATTTTATTAAACTATTAATATTATATTGAACAATAGCATAATGTGAATTATGATAGTTTATGTAATAGAGTATTAGAGATGGATACAAAAATTCGTTTTGCAGGTATATGCGATGAATCAGGAGATATAAAACATGGAGGTCATAGGAAAGGATTAGAGAATATTTTAACAGAGGATGAAACTAGAAAATCAAATTTGCAGGCATTAGCTAGATGGGGATTACGTAATTCATTATTATCAAAAATAGGAAATGGAAAATATGCAATGGCTGAATATGAAAAAATAAAGCGTATAACTTTTCCTCTTCCAAATGAGCATTTATTACTCGTAACAACGGAAGTAGATGCAGATCATACTACGATCATTACAAATATTTTAAAGTTAATGTAAAAGAAAACAAGAAAAAGGAACAGATATGATAAAAGTATTTGTGTTAATAACTTGTGATTATGGTCAAGAAAACAGAATTCTAGAGGAATTGAATAAAATAAATGAAGTTTTAGACGTTAATAAAGTTGAAGGACCTTACAACATATTAGTAAAAATTGATGGAGAAACTATAGATATCATCAAAGAAATAATCACTTTGAAAATAAAAACGATTGACAAAGTTAGACACACGCTAACTCTTAAAATAAAATCATAAGATCTTTATTTTATGTTAATTTTATTATTTTGTAAGATATCTAACAATTGTTTATTGTCAGTGTTCTTTAAAAAATTATTCATATATGATTTTACTATATTGTTAGTAGCTCTTTCTGCAGCGGCTTTTCCTCTATGTTGTTTATTTATCACATAATCATATACATACGGACTGATGAATAAAGTACATATATCAGAAACCCATGTAAAAAGATGGTTAGGAGAAGTGTCCAAAAGCATTTTTTCCCTGCTTTCATTAAACATTTTTATAATTATCCTAAGATTATAAAGATACATTTTTTTTCCAGATTTTTTATCTTGTGCCTTAAACAAAATATGATCTTTCTTATCATAAATAAAACCAAAAGAAACTCCTTGTGGAATGGCAATATTCTTATTTTTTTTTGAAAAGAGGAAGATTTCTTTCATTAATGTTTTTAGAAATAGCTGTAAATAATAATTAGGATCAATTGATGTTATCTTATCATTATTTGACTTTTTAAAAGAATTATTATCATTAATTTTAATCATTGTATACTAGAGGAAATGTAATTATAAATGCTTTGATATGTAAATTAACCTAACTTTTCTGTTTTTGATTGCCATTTTCCAGATTTTTTTTTCATTATTACATATCCTAGGAAATTGCCTTTATTGTATACTTTTCCTACTTCTTTGCTAACTCCTATAAGAGATAGAAGCAAATGGTTTTGCTGATGATAACCTGATTCAATAACTTTCATTCCAAGTTTACTGCTAACCCTAAGTATAACATTTCGAGCAAAAGACCATTCTCCTTTCCACGAAATTATTTGAAAAGTTCCAAACTTGATTGTTGATATAGAATAACCTTCTAATTTTGCTTCAAATTTCTTGTCATTTTTTTTGGCATAGGAATTAATCCAATCTATTGCTTCGACGGCTTTCTTTTCTTCAACTGCGAAACTATCTGAACTAGGCAATAAAATCAAAGACTACTTGTGCAATCAAGATTAAATACTTTAAGAATAAAAGATAAGGATATTTTGGAAATTATTTATAATATTAATAATTGTTTTATAAAATTTTTTGATATAGATATAAAAAAACTAAAATGATCAAGATAACCAATTTGGAAAAGTTTATGGTCGATAGTGTAGGATATAATTATTGGTTAACTACACTATTAATGAAAATTTGCTTGTTTTTTATCTAATTAATTGTTACCAAAATATTTAAAATATTTTTTAAAATCTTAATATATTACAAAGCATATAAAAGATTAACTAAAATGTTAAGAAAAATATAATATAGAAATAGTATACAATACAATTTTGTATATCACAAAAATAAAACTAGAATTATATATGATTACAAACATTAAAAATTAACTAATAATGTATTCAAAAGATGATACATCTACTACGAATGGAATAACATTAGCAAAGTGGACTGATAGATTTTTTGCTTGGTTAATAGATTATTTGATAATTACAATACCATTGTTACTATTATCAGGGACATTTTACGTGGATGAAACATCAAGTGAACAAACAGATATAGAAATAACTAGTGAAATTCAATTAGAATATTTTATCGTAAATTTTGTATTTTTAGTATATTGGACTTATTTTGAATATACTACAGGTCAATCATTAGGAAAAAAAATACTAAAACTAAAAACAATAGATATTAATGGTTATTCATTACCTACATTGAAAAGTGCGCTAATTGAGAGTGCTGGTAAATCATTTTTATTGCCAATAGATCTTATTTTAGGATTAATCTTTACTAATAAAAATAGGCAAAGAATATTTAATCGTTTGAGTAATACAATAGTTATCAAGTTAAAGAATACACAGTCAAGTTATTACGATAAAAATTTTAGCAAAGATTAATAACATTTCCATATATTTAGAATATAGGTAGTAATAAAAAAAAGTAACATAATTTAAAATGAGATATATAAAAATAATTTAAGTGAAGATAGGGTTTTTCAAAATATGATCAAGGAAAAATTTAGAATTTGATCCTGAAATACTTTATTAAAATTCAATACATAGCAATAAACTATTATTTACATAATATATTGTTAAGATTTTTATCTTACGTAGAAGCCATGTTTATCATGTAAATACTAATGAAACAAATAATCTCTCATATATAGAAGTATACTTGAACATGATTATCTATGGATAAGAAGGTATCTAAGATAAATAATAAATAAAATTTAATGAATTCGATAAAGATTTGATGAATTCATATAGAATTAGAAATTAATCAAAAGTTTATTTTGATAAAAAATATTTATTTTGTATCTTAATTTTAGTTTTAAATTACAATTACAATACGTGATAATACATTATTGTTGTTTAAATTATTCTAAATTATAAAAGAAATTAAAACAAAAAAAATTTAAATGTTCATCATATCATAGATATATGTCAATTCAAGTAAATTTTAGTTTTAAAAGAAATACTAGGTCTAAAACTTCAAAGAAATTAATTAGGACGTCTGATGGAGATACACCAATTATAGAACAACCAATTAGAATGGTTTCGTGTGATACACCTGAAAAGTCAAATTATGCTGGAAGACCCGAAATAAGTCAACCTAAATTGAATAAATGTAAAGAAAGATTAGAAAATGGTTTTTACGAAAATATACCTCATAGTTTATGCAACTATCTCATAGAAAAATTAACAGACGATGCAGCGACTAAGCACATAAATGCTGGAAATGATGCTACTATAATATTTGAAGATTTATTAGAAGAAAGATTAACCAAGTCTTCAGGTTCAAAACGTAGAACTGCAGTTATTCCAACTGGAGAAGTAATAGACACATATGGCAGATTACTTGCGTATATTGCTCCATGGTTTAATAATGATCAAAATGACCCCTTACCTCCAAAAGGTGACCCAAGAAGAAAAACGTTTAATTTGAATATGATTGAAAATGGATGGGCAGCATTTTTTCCAATTTATCCTTCACTGCCAAATAATGATGACATGAATATGGCGATAGCGGCAGCGGAAGGGGCATGGAATTCTAGATCAGGGATATGGAAAAAATATGGAGATAAAGTATTATTAGCGTATGAATATCGTATTTGTATAAAACTTGGAACTGCATTGAGATCGGATCAGGGAATTAAAGATGCCTTTAAAAGAATATGCATAGATCTGAGAAACTTAAACATAGTTGGAAAATATGATTTTCATAAAGTTCCACCATGCTACAGATTATGGATTTGGGAAAAAGATATAGAACAGGCGAAAATAGATTTAGAATTACAATAATCCATTTGAGAATTATAATATAAAGAATTTTCTTGCAACAGAAATTTATTAAATGAATTAGTAACAGGCGAAATTTTTGGTATGATTATTTTTATATTATTATGAGATAATTTTGATAATTTTTTGAAATCAACAAACTAAAAATAAAAGAAATAATTTATTTTCTATATTTTCAAAATTTAAGTTTCATCTTAGATTACTTAATATTTTATTCCAACTATGATATTAGTATTTAGGGTAGAAAACAAAAATAGATGATTGATGAATTAAAATTCTTGGAATTCATGTGTGTTAAAAATTTGGTTTATAATAGATATTTTTGTACTTCTACCAATTTTGAACATATTAAAAAGAGATAAAAGCTAGTTTTTTATGAATTCGAAGGTTATTATTCGAATTCGTTGTGTGTTATCCTCCTGAAATTTTTTCAAGAAAGATGACGATAAATCTTTAGGTCCGCCTTCATATTTATTTAGAACATCGAATCCAATAGATTGAAATACTTGTTGGATATTTTGTACCTCTTTGTTAAAAAGATTATCAGAAACAGGTTGAAGTAATTCATCTGTAATTTCGGTGACAAGTAAGAAAATACCTTTAGGAATTAATTTATCATAAAGTATTTGATAAAGACGGGTCCAAAGTATTTGATGTGTTTTATCAATATATTTTGGATCCGGTAACATAGAAATAAATTTTGAAATAGAATTATCAGGTAATCTTGGTAATATATCTTCAAATGAATCATTAATTAATTTTACATTTTTAGGTAATATAGAAAATTCTTTACTATATAAATCTGGATCAATTTCGATGCCTATTAAAAAATTATCTTCATTTTGTTTTAATAGATTTTTTAACAATTTACCATCACCTGAGCCTAATTCGACAATTACATCAATGGAAGATGGTAAGAGAATATTCATGTATTTTAATAATTATTCATATACAGAAGAATGATTTTGTTTAGATAAACCTTTTACTAATTTTGACTTGTATTTGAAACTAGCTTGTTTTTTGGTATTAACTTTCTTATTGGCTTTTATAGATTTATTTTGATCAAAATTATTTTCATAGTTATCATTAGTGTCATTAGCAAAGATTTGATCATTATTGGTAGTAAATGTATATTCAATATTTTTATTCTCAGATATTACTTTAATTGAATTTTTTTTCTTCTTTGACGGCGTAGTATTAATGGTGATTTTCATTATAAAAAAAATAGGTGAATAAAAGGTATAAATAATTTTGTTTCTTGCAAATATTACTTAAGAGATTTATTTTGTAAAAATTTTTTCATGATTTCAAAATTAATAATATGGTACTATTTGTCCTCGCAATTCTCCATCTGGATATTCATCTGTTTGTATATTAACATATGCATCACCAAATTGAAAAACATCTAGTAATTCCATAAATGTACTTTTCTTAAATGGACCAGTCATATCTTTTTCCTCAAATTCCCCTTCAACTACTAATCCTGGTCCCTCTTTACAATGTCCGTCTCCCTTCTTTTCATTACATATTGCTAAAATAGAAGGACCGTTATCTGTATTTCCACCTAGATGAATTTGGATTATTTCAACATCATCGTCATTTTTTTCGTAACTCATTCCATCTAGGAAAATTTCATATGAAAATTCATTATTTTCTTCATCAAAAGTAAAAAATGCATCCCCCGTAGCTATTGAATCAATTGATTCATCAAATGGTACTATTTGATCTACACTCAGTTTTGCAATATATGTATCTCCATAAATTGGACGGGGTTCTTCCATTATGTCAGATTTTTCGATTGTATCTCCATAAATTGGACGGGGTTCTTCCATTATGTCAGAT
>JBNAIF010000175.1:0-2832 GCA_050043595.1 Nitrososphaeraceae archaeon
AAAGTTCATAATTAAAATCAATAGGGTAAAAAATATCTATATAACCTACTTAATGTACTTCTTAATTTTTCTTATCAAAATAAGATATTTATTACTGGTACAAATTCATTAATACTTATATGAGAAACTATTGTTTCTATAATTTTTGAAGCGATTTTGATATTTAAATATTGCTTAACAAAGTTAATGGACAAATTAACTTAGGAACTTAATAATAATTATTATTTAAATAATCACAAAAAAAATTCTATAATAAAGTAACAAAAACAGTACAATATTCTTATTTAGTACTTAAAATAAGGTATTATATTAAACAACTCAAATATAATATATATGACATAGGCAAACATGCAAAAAACAGAAATTACTGCTGTATTTCTTGCTGCAGTTTTAGTCACTGGTGCATTAACAATTGCATCTCCTATTTTTGTAGAGAATGCAGAAGCATCGAGTGAAAAGAAGAAAAAGAAGCATGATAGAGATTGCAACTACAAATACGAAGATTATTGTTACGAAGACTATAAAGAATACGACCCAAGATACTATGAAGAAAGATATTATGAAGATGAATACAAAAAATATGATCCAAAATATAATGATGAATATAAAGAATATATAGAACATGACAGAGAATACAAAAAATATGACCCAAAATGCGATTATGAAGACTATGACTGTGAATACGAATACAGAGACAGAGAATAGAAAAAAAATGATTAAAAATCAAGATATGGATTGAGATTAGAAATCTATTTCCATAATCTTATTTTGTTTTTTAGTATTTGATTTATGATTTTTTTTAGATTTCTGCGACATTTTATTTTATAAGTTATAATTATTATAGCAACAATTCTCAATGTAACACCAACGTGGATTTCAAGAAACCATAGAAAAAAATCTAATGATTCTAAATTTATTATTTCATAATTTTTTTAACAAATAATATTTGAATAGTATTTGATTCGCAATAAAATACCATTATTAGAAATGCTATAATTATTATGGAAAATTTTGAATGAGATAATACTTATTAATATTATCACATTCTTGTAAATTAAATTTAAATTTTATTACATTTTTATCCTATATGTTTAATTGTTTACAAATCATATAGTATTAATCTTAATAAAAAACACAAACTTGAATTATTTTTTCATCTTTTAAAACTGGGATATTAATTTTAACTTCTTTTATCCTCATGCATCATTTATTTTATTTTTTTATGCATGTAAAAATCATGTTTCATTATAAGAATAGTCCTGATTAACGTTATCAGTAACTAATATTCTATCTTTTCTTGATTCATTAAATTCTATTTTTGGTATTATTTTTATTGTTTTATTATTCTTTTAAATTTCTTTTTCTTGTAACGTTATTTCATTATAGATTGTAGAATTATTAATTTTAGCTGGATCAATAGGATTTAATTTTATTACTAACTGTTTGCTCATTGTTTCTTTTATTATTTCTTCGACTTCTCTAAAAGTCTAGATGAAAATTGAATAAAAGAAAATCTTTTGTATCTATTGATATATGTGAATATGTCAATGAAGTAGAATATGAATACGATTTACCTACATTATATTGTACAGACTGTAAAACATTGGAATTTAAATAGATAGGAGATCGTATTTATTCCGAAAAAATATCAAGTGTTGATAACAACTGGTTACCGTGATATAGAGTAAGTCTTATTATTGCTAAATTTCAAGCTAAACATGAAAAAGTTATTAGTACTAAAGAAATACCAAAAATAATATATGGTAACAATAGAGATTATAGAGCCTATATTATTGGAGAATGTCCAAAGCAAAATCATCCAAGAAAGAGATTAAACAACATTATACAGCAAATAAAGAAGAAATAGATCCGGTGATTAGAACCACATTAGAAAAAGGGTATAAAATACTGATGTCTTATTCTAAAGAGTAAAGACTTAATTTCTAGTATTGTATAATATGATTGCTCGCACTTTACACGAGCGATTCACTACATAGGCTAGATCTGGAAATATGTTGAATACCAGCATCCAATTTTTATATCTTTGGACATTGATACCTATGCAGTTTATTTCACCTTGTTTTTACTGCATTTTTTTAACATAACTTGACAATTGCATCAGATTAACACTACTAAACTGAATATACATATTCAACATCTCTTTAGATGACTAAATATATTCTAGAATCTGTTTAGAATTAGAAAGCAATCAATTCTTTATCGACGATCTTAATATTTCAGTTATTCCTTTAAATGTAAGATGTGTATGCGAGTTAGAATTGTTAGGAATATGATAAAATAAAAAAATTTATGATGTGTTAATACTATTTTCCATCTTTTTGATTAGATCTAATCCATGAGATTTCACATCTTTATTCATAGTAATTCGTATCAAGTCTAAGATGACCGGAATACCTTCATTTCCATATATTTCAAGAGCATCTAAGCACTTTTTTCTTATTTCAGGGTCTGGCGATGTTTCAAAAGTTTTCTTAATTTCCTTAATTTGCAACTATTATGTCATAACACTTCTACTTAAAAAAGATGTTTAATTTTCCAATATTATATGAATTTAGTACCATTCTCAAATTTCTTGTCTCAAACTAAAATATTAAATCTAGATGAGGAAAAACAAAAAAAAGAATAAGAATCACTGGTTATTACTAACAGCAGGTCTATTCTATTGATCTAGTAAAATCAGAATTGCGTATAATTATAAACATGCTGTATTCGAAAACAAAAAACTTTAACTATTAACCTATCATAATATTTTCTATAAATCAAACATCCTAGCCTGAAACTAAATCTCAATAACGTAATATTACTCCGTAA
>JBNAIF010000176.1:0-29287 GCA_050043595.1 Nitrososphaeraceae archaeon
CTTTGCAGAAAAAACTAACATGACTGATTCAAATTCTACTGACATGATGATGCAAAATGCAACCTTAGCCTTTGCAGGACTAGATAAGAACATGACTGATGATTCTATGCAAAATGCAACCTTAGCCTTTGCAGAAAAAAAAAACATGACTGATGATTCTATGCAAAATGCAACCTTAGCCTTTGCAGAAACAGCAGGTGTATCAATGCCCGTAGGTTCAGCCAATCCAGATAATGCAGAATTTTATATACCAACTGATTTAGAAATAAGTTCTGGAACAACAGTAACATGGACAAATGATGACAATACATTGCATACGGCAACAAGCGGTGATCCAAACACTATGACTCCAGACGGAACATTTGATTCTGGTTTCATGGCCGCAGGTGCAACATTTGAACATACATTTGATGAAGCAGGAACATTTCCATACTTCTGTACTTTACATCCCTTTATGACGGGCACTGTAACAGTATCCTAATTCTTTTTTTCTTTTTTCTAAAAATAATTAATCTATAAAAAATAAAAATTATCTGAAATTATCTGAAATTATCCAAAGATATAAAACATTTAATCTTTTAATTATATTTTAATGCAAAATTCTTGTGATATATTAATTAAGAATTCTTTAGTTGTTTTACCTACAATAGGCGTAACAGAAACAAATATTATGATTGAAAATGGTAAAATAAAAAAGCTCGTTAAATCACTTCAAAATATATCTTACGATAAAGAAATCAATGCAAATAATAAATATGTTATCCCTGGTGTTATAGATCCTCATGTACATTATGGTGTTTATACCTCTATTGATAAAGCATCATTAACTGAATCTAGATCTGCAGCAATTGGTGGTGTTACTACAATGTTTAGAATGTTACGACTTGATAAATCATATAGATCAAATATTCAAGAACAACTCAATGCAAGCAAAAATGTTCATTATGTAGACTATTCAATCCATCCATCTATTCTAAAAAAAATACATCTTGATGATCTAGAATATCTTTGTAACATAATCGGCCTAAATTCATTTAAAATTTACCTTAATCTAGGTCACAAATTAAACCATATACACATGGATTTGGATCCTAATGAAACTCTTCATAAAAGTGGTTTTGTCAATATTGATGATCAATTTCTTGATAAAATTGTTGAAACAATTTCAAGATATAATTCTACTTTATTAGTTCATGCGGAAGATCCTGAAATGTGTTACAACCATATAAAACGTGAACAGGATAATGAAAAAATAAATTCTAATCCTGACACTTATAATATGCTAAAAAAATGGTCTGATTGTAGACCATATGCTTCTGAAGTAAATAGTATTAAGAAAATAGCTGATTTAGCCAGAACTTATGCTTGTAGTATTTATTTTGTCCATATTGGATCAAATGCGGCTATTGATGCTATTATCAAGGAGAGAGAAAAAGGTGGATGTAACCTATATGTTGAAACATGTCCACATTATTTAACACATAGTTATGATTATAATAATCTTAAAGGCAAGGTAGTTCCTCCATTAAGATCTAAGGAAGATGTAAGTAGTATTTGGAATGCATTACGAAATGGAATGATTGATACAGTAGGAACTGATCATGTAGCAAATAATCTAAAATTAAAAATTCATAACAACGATCTTTGGAAATCTCTCGCAGGTTTTCCAGGGTTAGCTACGTTATTACCAGTATTGCTAAGTGAGGGTGTTAATAAAGGAAGAATAAATATACAAAAACTTTCGGAAATTACCAGTTATAATGCATCACGTATATTTGATTTATATCCTAAAAAAGGCACATTATTAGAAGGTTCAGATGCTGATCTGGTTATAATTGATTTAAATATGGAAAAAAAAGTCGATCCTGATCTTTTACAATCTTTTTCAGATTACTCTATATATGATGAATGGACTCTTAAGGGGTGGCCCATTCTTACAATGGTTAGGGGCAAAGTTATAATGCAAGATTTTACTATCGATAAAAATTATCTCGGACATGGTGAATTTTTATCACATATTAATAACAAAATGTGATAAAAAATATTGATCTCGTTTTCTTCCAATAATATTGTGATTTTTTTTTATTTTAAGATCTAATCTTTATTATATTATTTTCATATATGCTGGACTGATATCTTGCTATTTCTTCATTTTTGTGTGTATCTTATTTTTATCTATTAAATAATAATATGTATTTTTCATCATTGAAAAAATTCCAACCTCAATAACTCCTGGTATATTTTTAAGATCTTCTTCTAATTTTTTAATATCTCTGGGCAAATTATTGAACATTATTTCTAATATAATATTACCATTTTCAGTCATAATTGGATATCCCTTGTCTAGAGTTCTTAAATTAACTTTTGTATTCATTTTTTTTATCTTTTTTTCAACACTGTATCTTGCAAAAGGATGAACTTCTACCGGAATTGTTCTTGTAAACTTTTTAACAAATTTATTCTGGTTTGCAAAAATTATAGTTTTTTTAGATGAATAAATTAGTATTTTTTCATTGAATAATGCTCCGCCGCCTCCTTTGATCATATTTAAATCATGATCTATTTGATCTGCTCCATCTAGAACAATATCTAATTCATTAATTTTACTTTCATCTGTAAATGATAAACCAATTTTATCTGCTATGTTTTTAATTTGTATAGAAGTAGTTATAAATTCAAATTTATCTCTTTTCTTAAATAAATCCATTTCTCTAATTAATGTTGCAACAGTACTGCCACTTCCTAAACCAACAACTATCTTTTTCCCATTATTCTTTGAATTTTTAAAATGTCTTTTGGTCAAATCTTTAACAATATCACTATAATTATTTTCTGTTGCAGACATGGTGACTTATCGATATTTTTTATATAAGAATGTTTCAAACATATTTTAAGAATTTGATATTAATTTAATTGATATTAAATCTATTTACTTTTAACGAATTCTATTTAATGGATCTCTTCTTGTACCACTATTAGTTGGTGATTTATTATCGTCAGTATCGCTTTTCTTCTTTATCTTATTGTATCTACTTGATAAAATATTACTCAATGGATATTCTGTTGATTTATTTAATATTTTTTCTTTTTCTTCATATTTTGATATATTTTTAATGTCATTTCCTATAATCGATATTCTTTTTTTATTATCGTTCTCTTCTATTTTATTATTATTTTTAATATCCTTGATAACATCAGAAACTATTGTTATTTTAGTTTTCTTTTGTTTCTCTGTCTGTAATCCTGAACTTGTATCCAAGTCTTTAAGTGCATCTGCTACTTCATTTTTTAATTTCTTAATTTCGTTATTTTCCACAAGATCTTTTTTCTCATGAATTTTATTTTTTATTAAATCTTTTTCTTCATCATCCTTTATGTTTTTTCTTATTTCATTTTTTTCGCCAAGATTTTTTATGTTGTTAATATTGGAATATTCATTTCCTAATTTGATGTTAATTTCTTTAATTTTGTTATCTATCTCCACAACTCTGTTTTCAATTACGTTCATAAGATTTTGTCTTAAATTCATTAGACTAGTTAAATCTAATTTTGATTGTATTTCTATGATTTTTTCATTATATATATTTAATTCTTGTCTATATTTGTGTAACAATCTATCCCTTTCATAAATATCAATTCGTTTGTTTTTATACTCTTCTAAAATTTTTTCAATTGAAGATGCTAGAAGACTCTTTTCATATTGGAAAATTTTTAATTCTTCTTTAGTTTCCTTCTCTGTTTTAAATAAGCGTTCTAATTCTTGAGTATTTTTTTCATTATTTACATTCTTGTTATTGGTATTAACATTTTTTAATAATCCTTTATTAAAAAAACCAATTATTCTTTTTCCATTAAATAGATATCCTGCTATGACACCCGTGATTGAAGATAACCCTGCAATAGCAAACACTAAAGATTCATACATTAACCTTAATTTTCATTATAATGTTCTATGATATAATTTTATTTCTTTAAATTAACAATCATTATATTATTAAAAACTAATTTTTCTAATTATTTCTTTGATTGATTTTAGATAACTTGTCTTTTTATCCAATTATATTTTCGCATTTTTGGTTCTGGGTATCCACATTTCGAACATTGTTTTCCTCTTTTGTGAAAAGAATTATGACCACATCTTCTACATCTTATATGCACCTTCTTTCTGCTATAATTCCCCATTGAAGTAGTTCCTTTGGTCATACTTTAATCCCTCCTTGTTTTCCTATATTTATTTTTTTACATTGGTGGAGGTGAGATCATAACTACATTATCCCCTCTTACAACAATTGTTCCCAATTCATTAGATTTACCATCTTCAAATATTTCAACAGAATTTTCTAAAAGTAAATTCATATGTTGATCAAATCCGTGTAATGTTCCTCTGATTACTTTACCACCTTTCAATTTGATAAGAACTATCTTTCCATAGCTTTCATCCAATACTTTTACAGCCATATCTATCGACAAAATCTATTCTACCTGTTATTATGAAATGAATAATAGTTCTATATTAAAATTTCATTTTGAATATTATATTACTCTGTTATAAATCCGAAAATACTTGGCAAAGTTAAAACTCACAATATCGTTCAAATTCGGAAATAATTTTCACTAGTTCTCTTATGATCACGTTGAATAGTTTTTTTCCTTTTGTTTTAGATGCTCTGGTTGGATCTCCCCATACTCCATTTCCAGTTATTTTTAGAAATGAACCTGGAATATTTGTTATACTTGAACTTAAAACTTTTGAAGATGGAATATCATTTTTATTTCTTTTTACTTTTTTCATATTTACTATTTTTTCATCAATAGCAAGTACTAGTGATGTTTCTATTTCGCCAGCATGATCAAAATCCCTGATCAAATGCCAATAATTAATGAAATTAACCATCGAACCTTCATTTAATCTCTCTCTGATATTTTGATGAATATATTGCAATATTCCTGAATTTCCGTGATGACAATTTAACAAAATTATATTTTTTATACCTACTTTTGAAAGTGATATACATATTTCACCAATAAAATTAGATAATGTATTATTTTTAATAGATATATTAAACAGAGGTTCGTGTTCAAAAGATATTCCGTAAGATATAACCGGTAAATTAAACACAGGTATCTTTTCGGATATTTTTTTTGATATATAATCTGCAATCAAGGAATCTGTTGATACAGGCAAATGTTCTCCATGTTGTTCTAAAGATCCGATAGGCACTATTGCGGTTTTTATTGACTTATTTTTAATTATATTTCTTATTTCTATATCAGATAGCTGTGATATTGAAGTTTTCACTAATCTTACAATTTTATTTAACTGATTACGTATTTATAATATTTGAAAATAGACAATAAAGATAATTTAAATATTATATTATGATCATTTTATTTGATCATTTATTTATTTTTAACATATACTTTTCCCCAGTATACTTCAAGGCTGTTTGTTAAAAATAATTTTAAAGCCTCAAGCAATGTTGAACTTTCCAAACTCTGACCTTTCTTTTTTATAGATCTAATGTCATCAGTATTTTTAACTTTAAAAGAATTTTGACATATTATTGGACCTTGGTCCAGATCTTCTGTTACAAAATGAGAGGTACATCCTATAATTTTAGCTCCTCTTTCATAAGCCTGAATATATGCATAAGCTCCCGGAAATGCAGGCAATAGCGAAGGATGGATATTTATTATTTTATTTGGATATCTCCATACAAAATTAGGAGTCAAAATTCTCATATATCTAGCTAATACTACTAAATCAATATTTTTCTGTTCAAATAGATGTAAAATTTTTTTTTCAGCTTCGATTTGATCCGATTTGTCAACTAAATGAAATGGTATGTCGTATTTTTGTGTTAATTTTTCCAATGCATTACTAGTTCCTATTACAATTGGTATAATCGCTGCAATTTCCTTCTTTTTGTATGCTTGAAGTATTCTAATCAAACAATGATCTTCCTTGCTAACCAAGATTGCGATATTTGGAAGTCTGTTTGGTTCTTGATAATGAACTTTAATTTCCATATCTAACTTTTTTGATAAACGTTGCAAACCATCAGTAAATTTTTTTTGTATTATTGTACTAAAAGAAGCCTCCAACTGCATTCCAAATAAATTTCTTACAACATTTTGATTTATTTTTTCAATATTTCCTTTATTTTTAAATATAAAATTAGTGATTTCTGCAACTACTCCTTTCTTATCATTTCCTATGACTGTTATCTCAATTACTGTTTTATTTTCGTTGGACGAATTAATCTTATTTAACTTTGAATTTTGCATATGCTAAATTACCATAATTTTATTTGTTCTAATATTGATAATATCTAATATAACATTAACTAATGTTCATTCTAATATCCATTTCTTAAATATTTTAAAAATATTCAAAAACTATAATAACATCTATTTATGTATCATACTCGATTGTTATCAAAAAAAATAGGATTGATATCTCAAACTATGATATTAAGAAAAATCTTTCACGTGGGTATGTAATTTTGGGTCATTTTATATTTAATAGGTGTTGTTTTTGAAAAAAAATAGCCGTCATAGCATAAACAATAGTTCTAAAAGTAAGTCAAATAATAATAAGGGGAAAAATAAGAAGTACGATTATAATAAACCATTAGGAAAATGTATGATTTGTTATACTATTTCTGGTTGGCATTGTTATGATTGTGGCAATGATTTTTGTGCTACACATTTTCATCTACACAAAGAGAATAATTCTTGCTTTACTTCTTAGATCGATTTGATTCAATTTATGATAATTCGTAAATCACTTAATATTATTAATGCGGGGAGTGGGATTTGAACCCACGAATCCCTGAGGAACAGGGTTATAGGCACCTATTTAGCACATTCTAAGCTTCGCACTATCTATTATCATTATGACGATAGATAGACCTGCGCCGTTGGCCAGGCTTGGCAATCCCCGCATCTGATAAAAACTTATTTTACAACAGCCACATTTATCTATTCTCCAATTAAATTATATGTGATACTGAATAAAATAATAACTTGAAACCTAGATTATTTGGTACAAATGGGGTTCGAGGAATATATGGGACGGATCTTACTATCGAATTAGCAATTGATCTTACATATTCTCTTGCAGAATATTATGGTGGCGGTCCTATAGTTGTAGGTTATGATGGACGTCATTCAAGTCCAATACTTGCACAAGTAGTAACTGCAACCTTAAATTCTGCTGGCATTGATGTGGTGGAATCTGGACAAATCCCTACACCATGTTTGCAATATACTGCTAAATCTCGAAAATTTACTGGAGGCATAATGATCACCGCATCTCATAATCCACCAGAATACAATGGAATAAAACCATGTGCTGGTGATGGTGTAGAAATTCCAAGAGAAGATGAATTAAAGGTTGAAACTATATATTATTCCAAAAAATTTTCAAAAAAAAATGGTACTTCAAAATCTTATCATGATGATTCAATAGTAGATAATTATATTGACAAAGTTTTATCTTTGATCGATTCTGAAAAAATTAAATCAAAACCTTTCAAGGTTGTACTTGATCTAGGCAACGGCGTTCAATCTATCGTAGCTCCATATCTATTAAAAAAATTAAACTGTCAAATAATTACTATAAATGGAAACATAGACGGTGATTTTCCTGGACGCGGTCCAGAACCAACTGTAGAAAATTTAAAGAGCTTATCTACCATGGTAAAAGAGACTAAATCTGATTTTGGTGTAGCATATGATGGTGATGGAGATCGCAGTATTTTTTGTGATGAAAACGGAGTGATTTATCCTGGAGATAAAACTGCCGCTGCTTTGATTGATTATCTCGTTCAAACTAAACATCCTAATGAAAAGGTGGTATGCCCAATTAATACAACTATGAATGTTGAATTTGTTACTAAACAACATAATTCTAATATAATTTATACTAAAGTGGGAAGTGTTGAAGTTTCTAGAGAAATGGTCAAACAAAATGCTATAATAGGTTTAGAAGAAAACGGAGGTTTTATGTACGGAAATCTAAATCAAGTACGCGACGGTGCTATGACCACAGCTTTGATATTAGATATGTTATCTAATGATGAATATCTATCTGAAAAACCAAACTCTATACATAGTTTTTCAGGATTGCTTTCGTCTTTAAAAAAAATATCACAATATAAAACAAAATTCAAATGTCCTAATCGAAATATTGCTGATGCTGTAGTTAAATCATGCATGGAGCATGGCAATCCCGAAAAGATTGAAACTTTGGATGGAGTTAAAGTATGGATCGATGATCAGACATGGCTAATGATAAGACCTAGTGGTACTGAACCATTAGTTAGGATGTATGCAGAATCTTATACCCCTTCACTACTAGAATCCAAAGTTAAGGAATATACTAGAATAATAGAAAATACAATTCATCAAGATAATTGATAGCATCAATAATATTGCGAATTTCATAAAATTTAATAATGAATTTACGTAGCAATAACATTTTTAATACTCTTTTTTTTTAACAAGATAAATGATCCTACGTGGTGATATTAGAAAATGAGTAAACCGTATTATGTTAAATTTGAAATACCAAAGGATTTGGTAAATGCTATTTATGAAGCTATAAGAATTGCAAAAGAAAGTGGTAAGGTACGTAAGGGTACCAACGAAAGTACAAAAGCTATAGAACGTGGTGTGAGTAAATTAACTGTAATAGCTGAAGATGTTGAACCTCCAGAAGTTGTAGCTCATTTACCGATAATTTGTGAAGAGAGAAAATCTCCATATGTATTTGTTCCAAGTAAAAAGCAATTAGGTGAATCTTTGGGAATAAGTATTGGTACAGCAGCTGCAACAATATTAGATGCAGGCGAGTCACAACATATGATCGATGAAATTATTAATTCAATAAATAATCCGCATGGAAAAGAAGAAACTAAAGAAGAAACTAAAGAATCATCTGAAAATAAATAATATTTAAAGGTTGAATATATTTGAGCAGTAAAACAGAAGAAAAGATAGTTCCCGCTGAGGTAATACAGATAGTAGGAAGAACAGGAATAGCTGGCGAAGTTATTCAGGTAAGAGTAAAGGTATTGGAAGGAAAAGATAAAGGAAGAATTCTTACAAGGAATGTCAAAGGTGCTATTAGAATGAATGATATTTTATTACTCAGAGAAACTGAACGTGAAGCAAGAAAAATTAAATAGAGAATAAAAGTATGATATGGTATACCAAGGTAAAAAGAAATGAGTAAGACAGCAACATCATTAAGAAATTGTTTTTTTTGTGGTAAACATGTTCCATCAGGCCATGGAATAATGCTTGTAAAAAATGATGGATCAATACAATGGACATGTTCTAATAAATGTAAAAAGAATCTTAGATTATTAAAACGAGATTCACGAAAATTCAAATGGACAGAGAAGTATGTACAGGGCGGACTCAAAGTAAAAAAATCTTGATTTTGAGTGATCACAGCAAATGAATAAGGAACAAACACTTGTTGTTATAAAACCTGATGCTTTTAAGAGAAAGTTGGTTGGACAAATTTTATCACGATTTGAAAAGAAGAATTTTTCAATAACAGATCTAAAATATTACATATTTAATAAAGAGAAAGCTGAACAATTTTATTCTGCTCATCAGGCTAAACCATTTTTTAGTGAATTAGTTACTTTTATTTCATCGTCTCCTGTTGTTGCATGTATACTTGAAGGAGAAAATGCAATAAACACTGTCAGGTTAATGATTGGATCAACTCGTTCATTTGATGCTCAGCCTGGTACTATCCGAGGTGACTATGGCTTAGGGATAACAAATAATATTATTCATGCATCGGATTCTTATGAAAGCTTCATAAAAGAGTCACAAGTGATTTTTGATAGTTAGAATGTGAATTTAAGACAACCTGTTGTTGTAGTATTGGGTCATGTAGACTCTGGGAAAACTTCTCTTTTAGATAAAATTAGAGGAACCGGTGTTCAATCAAGAGAAGCGGGTGGAATAACTCAACATATAGGCGCAAGTTTTTTTCCGATGGAAACTATAAAAAACATAACTGGAAAATTATATACTAGTTTATCAAAATCAGAAGAACAAATTCCAGGATTATTGTTCATAGATACCCCAGGTCATGAAGTATTTGCTAATTTACGTAGTAGAGGAGGATCTGCTGCAGATATTGCTATTGTTGTAGCTGATGTTAATAAAGGATTTGAACCACAAACAATCGAAAGTATTGAAATCTTGAAAAAAAGAAAGGTACCTTTTGTTGTAGCACTTAACAAAGTGGATATGTTAAGTGGTTGGAATAAAAGTGGTATTTCTTATAAAAAGAAAAACAAAACTAAATCTATTCCGATCGGTTTCATTACAGAAGAACTAAAACAACAAAATAAAGATATAATTGATTTATTAGACGAAAAGATCTATACCGTAGTAGGATCATTATCTACTTTAGGATATGTTTCGGAAGCGTTTTGGAGAATAAAGGAATTTGATAAAGAAGTTGCTATTGTTCCAGTTAGTGCTATTTCTGGAACCGGTATACCTGAATTAATGACTGTATTAGTAGGACTTACTCAGCAATATATGAAACAAAGACTAGAACGTAGAGATGATTATTCCCGTGGTATTGTTCTTGAAATCAATGAGGAAGTAGGTTTGGGACCATCCGCTAATATTATCCTGCTTGATGGTAAAATAAAACAAGGTGATACTGTCATTTTGGGAAAAAGAGATCAGGTCATAACTACTAAAATTAAAGCATTATTGCTTCCAAAACCACTGGACGAAATGAGAGATCCAAAAGATAAATTTCTATCTGTTAAAGAGGTAATTTCTGCAGCAGGTCTAAAAATAGTTTCACAAGATCTTGAAGGAGTGTTAGCTGGTAGTCCTATTTATGTTGTAAATTCTATTGAGGAACAACAAAAATTAAAACCAATAATCGAGTCAGAAATCAAAGATAGTATAATTAGCAATGTGAATTCTACAGGTGTTATTTTGAAATGTGATACTATTGGTTCTTTGGAAGCTATTGTTGATATGTTGAAAAAAGAAAATATATCAATTCAAACTGCTGATATCGGTCATATAACAAGAAGAGATATTATCGCTTCTTCTGCAGTAAAAGAAAAAGATCGATATCTTGGTGTAGTCCTTGGTTTTAATGTCAAAGTTTTGGATGATGCACAAAGGGAATCTACAGAACGAGATATTCAAATTTTTAATGAAAAAATAATTTATAATTTAGTTCGAAATTATACTGATTGGGTCCAATACCAAAAAGATCATGCAGATTCAATCATTTTTAATGAAATACCTCCTATTTGTAAATTTCAGTTTTTGAAGGGTTTTGTATTTCGACGAAATGATCCTGCAGTTTTTGGAGCTGAAATTTTAATAGGAAAATTAAGGCAAAAAATGCAAATCATCAATGAAAATGGAAAAAAGATTGGCATAGTACATCAGATACAAGACAAAGGAAAAACTATTGATAGTGCTAATAAAGGAATGCAAATAGCTGTTTCGATTCGTGGTCCAACCATAGGCAGACAAATTAATGAAGATGATATTTTCTATACTGATTTGAATAGTAGGCAAGCAAAATTATTGATTGAAAGATTCTCACATCGTTTAAATGAAGAAGAATCAGAAGTTTTTAATAATATATTGAAATTAAAACGATCTAATGACTCTGCATTTGGTTACATATGATTATTGCAACTTTAATCTAGGAAGAATATTTTTCAATCATTTCTTGTAATTTCTCTTCTCCCACCGCTCCCACTGCTCTTTCTAAAATTTTTCCTTCTGAATATAAAATAAATGTTGGAATTGCATACACCTCAAATTTTGATGATGTATCTTGGTTATCATCTACATTTAAACGACCAAAGGTAATATGTGAATATTTCTTTGATAGTTTATCAAATACTGGTAACATAAATTGACATGGGCCACACCAAGTTGCCCAAAAATCTACTAATGTAGGTTTTTTTGAAGAAATAATCTGATCAAAATTGTTTTCATCTAATATTATAATTTGTTTATTAGAATTCTCATCTATATTTTTATTATTCATATTAAGCATTTTTTATATTGATATTTAAAAATTATTAATTCCGTGAAGATTCAATTTTTATAAATCCACTAAAAATTTCACATAATAACTTCCTTTGTGTTTTATTTCCATTTCATGATATGTGATCGATTTTACTTCCAACTTGTACTCATGTTTTATCAAATCAATTTCCTCTCCGGCTACAATACATTCAATATAGTACTTTTGAAAATTACTATATAGACCTTTATTTTCATTATTTTCACTAGTTTCCTTTACAACTTCAGAATTAGTTTCACATCTAAATATTTTAAATTTAAAATTTGTTACTATAAAGTTATCTATATATACAAGTAATAGAATTTTTTCAAGCCATTCATATAACAAGTTATAAGGATCGTTTCCTACTACTGTTATCTTTACTTCTTTTTCTAATTTAACCTTAGAAATGTTAAACATAAGATTTAGTAATCCTAACGATGCATTAGCAAATGCCTCCTTCATATCTTTACCGTATGCCTCAACTATCGCATCTGTCATATGTTCGAGGTATGAAAATTTTTTATTATTATCCATTATCTCTATTATGAATTTAATTTTTTATTACTACTAATTATTTCTTTTATATATTTAATATAAAATAAAGTATTGTTAATGTTGAGGACTATTAAAATTCTAGAAAAATCAGATTGAAATCCAAAAATCTAAATTCTAAATAAAATAATGATTTCCTTAACATGAAATTTGAATTACCAAGGGGAATGCGTGATTTTGATTTTGATGATTATAGATATCTAAATCTCATTAGAAAGGAATTTTATGATGTTGCAAAGATATTTAATTACAAATCAACTGAGCCTTCTACAATTGAATTATTATCCACATTGGAAGCAAAAAGCGGTCCATCAATTATAAATGAAGTATATGAATTTCAAGATAAAGGTAATCGGAATGTATCTCTTAGATATGATCTAACAGTAGGTTTAACTAGATATGCTACTTCTAGACGAGATTTGAAAATTCCGATCAAGTTGTCTTCTTTTGGCGGTGTTTGGAGATACGATGAACCACAAGCTGGAAGATATAGATACTTCCATCAATGGGATATTGAATTATATGATAATTTTTTCTTAGAATCTGATGCAGATATAATTGAATTTGTTTCAGTATTTTTAAAAAAAATAGGATTAAACGACTATGTTACAATAAATATTAGTGATAGAAGAATACTTGAGGAATTTATTTCTAAGAAAATACCTTCAAACAAAAGCAATCCTCGAGATACAATAGATGAATACTTTAGGGCGATAGATAAAATACCAAAAAAAGGAATAACAAAAGTTTGTGATGAATATAAAAACAAATTAGATGAAAATATTTTAAAAGAATCTGCAGAGATCTTTTCTCTTTCTGGTAATGCTAAAGATATTTTTTCTAATAATAAATTAAATAATCTCACAAGTTTTGAATCCCTCAAAAAATTAATTAATTCATTAGAATCACGAAACATATCTAATGTTTCTATTAATTTAGGTATTGTTAGAGGATTAGATTACTATTCTGGAATGGTCTTTGAAGTATTTGATATTTTGAATCCAAGCTTGGGATCACTAATCGGAGGAGGTAGATACGACAAACTTCCAAGTATTTTTGGAAGAGGCGATCTGGGTGCTGTAGGTGCTGCTGGAGGTGTAGAGAGAATCATGTTATCAATGAAAAATCATAATCTCTTGCCAGAATCTGATCGTAAATTAATTTATGTAGTTTGTACATCTCCAAATTTAAAAAAACATGTAGTAAAAATAGTCAGTCAATTACGCTCAAACGATATCCCAACCGATTATGACATAGGCAACAAACCATTTAAAAAACAGCTTAATGAAGCATCAAAATATTCATTAATTACAGTTATCATTGCAGAAAAAGAGATAAATCAAAATCGAGTAATTATAAAAGATATGAAAACTGGAAAAGAATCTTTGATCTTAGCAGGAGAATTATCTAAAAAAATTTTATCATATACAAATTAATTCGAACTACTACTCTAATTTTATCATATCTAAACTCTTCATCTTTATTATTCCACTTGCTTTCTTTTGATATATCTTTCTCAATATTAGATCAGGAGGATCATAACTAACATACAAGTCTCCTTCTTCTAATTCATGTGTGTTATAGTTTATTTCAATATCCTCCTCATTGATGCCACGACTAGTCAAAATTTTCTTTGCTTTATTTACAATTTCTTGATCAGACGTGTTAGGAGCTAAAAATACCTTTTTTCTATATTGAATATCCATTTATGGTCAGCTGCAACAAATATTATTTACATTAAATAAATATGCATGTTTCTAATCGATAACCTAAAGAATGTCAAATTTTCAACATAAAAATCAAGTATTTACTTTAATGATAACTAAAAAGAGAACTTTTTTACTTTCTTCAATATAATAATATTCTATTTAGCACAAAGTATATTTGTATTAATTATTTAACTAAAATTCTCGAGGAATATATCATTGACAGAGGTCATAAACCACGACGTAATAATAATTGGTTCTGGATTAGCTGGCTTACGTGCTGCAATCTCTGCTGCCAAAATCGGAGGAAATAAAATAAGCATAGGCGTTTTTTCAAAAGTTCAAGTAATGCGTTCTCATTCAGTTTCTGCTGAAGGCGGAACAGCAGCCGTCTTATTTGAGGATGAGGGGGACAATCAAGAATCTCACATTTATGATACTATTAAGGGGAGTGATTTTTTAGCGGATCAAGATGTTGCTGAGCTTTTGGTAGAAAGTATTCCATTAGAAATATACCAATTAGACCATTGGGGGATGCCATGGTCTAGAAGGGATGATGGTAGAATAGGTCAACGTAAATTTGGTGGTTATTCCTATCCCAGAGCTACTTTTTCACAAGATAAGGTGGGATTTTATGAGATGCAAACATTATATGACACATGTTTAAAGTACGATAACATTCATTTTTACAATGAATGGTTTTGTACAAGTATTCTCAGGGAAAATAACAAACTTAGAGGCTTTACTGCTATTGAGATAAAATCAGGAAATTTTATCATTTTAAAAGCAAACGCCGGAATCATCTGCACTGGGGGAGCAGGTCGTATTTTTAGCTTTTCAACTTATGCATACTCTTCGACTCCAGATGGTTTGGATATTGCATTTCGCTCAGGTTTAGCACTTAAAGACATGGAATTTGTACAATTTCATCCTACAGGTATCTTGCCGTCAGGAATATTGATCACAGAAGGAGCTAGAGGTGAAGGCGGATATCTTATGAATAATAAAAATGAGAGATTTATGAAAAAATATGCTCCTTCAAAATTGGAATTAGCGCCAAGAGATGTTGTTTCTAGATCTATGATTACTGAAATACAGGAAGGAAGGGGATTTAAACATGAATCTGGATACGATTGTTTAAAACTGGATTTAACTCATCTTGGCGCAGAAAAAATTAAGGAAAGATTGGCAGGAATAAGAGAAATAGGTATCAAGTTTTCTGGAGTAGATGTTATTGACGAACCAATTGAGATTAGACCTGTTTGTCATTATATGATGGGTGGAATACATACTAACATTAATGGTCAAACTGAACTAGATGGGCTCTGGGCAGCAGGAGAAGCCTCCTGTAATAGTACTCATGGAGCAAACAGATTAGGTGCAAATTCTACTTCTGAATGCATAGTTTGGGGAAGAATTACTGGAGAACAAGCAGCAAAACATGCTTTAGCCAATAAAAGTATATCTCAACTATCCATAGATCTAAATAATCAAGTTCAAAATGAAGAAAAAAGGATCTTTGATGGAATTTTTCATGCTAGTGGTGATGTTAATCCATATGAAATACGAAAACAAATCACTGATACTTTGGATGCAAAGGCTTACGTTTATCGAAGTGAAGAATCTTTAACTGATGGATTAAAAACAATCAGAGAACTAAAAAAATTGTCTTGGAGACATGTTGATGATAGTTCTAAGGAATATAACACTAATTTTATTAATGTCATGGAAGTAGATGCCATGTTGAGGACCGCCGAAGTTGTTTTAATTGGTGCGCTTAATCGACGAGAATCACGAGGTGCTCATTCTCGAATAGATTATCCCAATAGGGACGATGTTAATTTTCTTAAACATACTTTGGCATATTATAAATCTGATGATAGTATACATATGAGTTGGCATCCTGTTACTTTTACTAGGTATGCACCGGTGGAGAGGAAATATTAATATGACTTCAAAAAATGTAAATGAGGAAAACAAAGAGAATGAAAAATTAACAAATGCTGATATTGGAAGTAAAAACCGAGTAAATCGAGAGGGACTTAAAGGTTGGTTGAATCCTTTTAGATATGGTTGGGAACGTGTTTCCTATTGGCTTCAAAGACTTACTGGTGTTTTTCTATTAGTTTATTTTGTAGGGCATGTTTATGAAACTAGCTCTCTTGTTTCAGGACCTGATGCTTGGAAAGCGATGTTAGAAATGACACAAACAGTATGGGGTCATCTATTTCTCATTTTGGTAATAGGTACAAGTACTTTTCACTCTGCTAATGGAATAAGATTAATTTTTACACATACTTCTAAAGGGTTAGGGAAACCAGGTCGTCCTGATTATCCATATACTCCAACATCTCTGAACAACATACAAAAATCGGGAATATGGATTGCATTAATCTTGTCTGCTGTAGCAATGTTATACGGTGGAAACGTATTATTTAGTGGAGAATAATAAAATGACACAAAAAATCAAAAAATCATTTTTACGCGAAAGCCAGATCATGAAGATACATTATATTACTGGAGTCTGTGCTTTGGTTACTGTGGCTGTTCATATCATGATGAGATTAATTATGCCATATAATATGAGCTTGGAATATGAGAATGTTGTACTAAATTATAAAAATGTATTTTATGCTATATTGTTGGAGTCTATTTTGGTTTTGATTGCTATTCATGGATTTAATGGTCTTCGAATAATTTTATTGGAACTTCGGCAAAACGAAATATGGGAAAAAGCAGTTACAATATTCACATTCATTGCTATGGTTGGAATAATTGCTTATGGAACTAGAACAATAATAGTTGCAAATGGATTGAGCTTGTCATAGGAGAGATTTGTGTAAAATGAAAGAACAAAATAATAAAAAAAATAATGAATCTGAAAATACAAATATTCCAAAAGAGGTAACGCTTAAAGTATTTCGAATTAATCCTGCAAAAGATAACTCCTCGCATTTTGATGAATTTCAAATTCCTGTCAAAAGATGGAGTACTGTTTTGGATGCATTATTAACTGCTAAAAACTACAAGGATAGTAGTATAGGCCTTCGATATTCATGTAGAATGGCATCATGTGGTTCTTGTGGCATGAAAATTAATGGAAAACCACGATTAGCTTGCTACACCAAGGTCTCAGAATTAGATAGCGATACAATAACATGTGAACCGCTATCCAATTTTCCTTACATAAGGGATCTTGCTACTGACTTTTCTCAATTTTTTGAAAAACACAAGAACGTAATGCCATATATACAACATGAAAAAGCAGATATTGAGGAAAAAAATAATTTAACTGAATTCAGTCAATCTCCAGAAGACCTTGATAGATTTTTACAGTTCTCATATTGTATAAAATGTGGTCTTTGTTACTCTGCATGTCCTACTGTTGCAACAGATGTCAAGTTTCCTGGACCTCAGGCTTTATCTCAAGCATATCGTTATTTTGCAGATTCTAGAGATTCTGACAAAGATAATCGTTTGAATGTTATTGACGATAGACATGGAATTTGGAGATGTCATTTTGCTGGATCTTGTAGTAACGTATGCCCAAAGGGAGTAGATCCAGCATTGGGGATACAACTACTACGAAATCATTTACTTGGATTTTCAAAAAATACGAAAAAAATAGCATCACTTCAAGACAGATCTAGAAAAATAGATAATTATGATAATGATGATGCGACTGCTGAAAACAAAGATAATACTAACGCTTGAAATTCTTAAAATAAGAAATTATTATCGAAATAAAATAAAATTCTATTTTTCTTCTTGTTTTTTCTCTGGAGGTTTGCTTTCATTAACTTGCTTATTTATAGCATCTGCCATAAAGTGATTGCTTACATTTATTTTAACATCGCTTATTTGTTCAAGTTTTACAATATTGTCTCTGACATCTTGTGCTATCTTAAAACCAAATACAGCAGGACAAAATGGACTAGTTAAATGTAAATCAACATTGACTTTTTTATCTTTAATTTCTACATTATCAATTAATTCTAATTCCATTATAGACACACCGATTTCTGGATCAACGATTTTTGATAACTCATCAAATATTTGTCTTCGAGTTTGTTGAATTCCTTCTTCAGCCATACTTTTTTTTTGTCAATACCCTATTTAACTATTAATCAAAAAAAATCCACATTTTTTTAATATCTAAATAAATATTCTATTCATTTTTTATTAATGTTTCAACGCAATCTTTTATTTTTTTGCATTTTCTTCTCTTTTTCATACGTATCTTAAATAAATAAATAAATATGTTGAACCTACCATTTGATTTGAATAATATTTTGTATCGTTCAAGACAAAAAGAACATCTTGATAAAAATGTTCTTGATTATCTTTCTTCTATTGATATTGATCTAAATTTACTCTATTATGACATTGTTGGAAGTCAAGCTCATTGTTTAATGTTGAACAAAATTGGTATTTTATCTAAAAGTGATCTTGGAAAAATCTTAACTGCATTACATGAAATATTAAATGAGTATCCAAAACAATATCTTCCATCGAAAATATCTGGAAATTCAGAAGATATTCATGAATTTATAGAATCATTGGTAGTTGATAAAATTGGAATTGAAACAGGAGGTAAAATGCATACAGGACGTTCTAGAAATGACCAAGTGATGCTTGATGTGAATATGAAAATGCGTGATGAAATAATTCTTATTTCTGAAAATCTCATGAAATTGATTTCAACCATTATAAACCGTGCAAAATCTACAACAAAAACTATAGTCCCTTTATACACTCATTTACAACAAGCTCAAATAGGGACTTTTTCTCACTATCTTTTAGCATATTGTTATTCATTACTTCGTGATCTACATCGTATAACTAAATCATTTGATTCTTTAAATAATTCCCCACTTGGAGCATGTGCAATTGGTGGAACAAGTATTCCTATAGATAGAAAATACACTGCAAAAATATTAGGATTTAATGATCTTGTTTTAAATTCAATAGACGCTACAAGTTCAAGAGATACTTTAATTGAATATATGTCAAATTTGACCATTTTAATGACTACATTAAGTAGAATGGCAGAAGACTTTATCTTATGGTCAACATCAGAATTTAATTATATCGTAATTTCTGATCAATATAGTTCCACTTCAAGTGTAATGCCTCAGAAAAAGAATCCTGATCCTCTTGAAATACTAAGGTCTAGGACTTCAATAATTATTGGTAATGTCACTAGTGCATTGAGCATAGTAAATAATCTTCCTTCTGGTTATAGTCGTGATTTACAAGAAATTAAACCCCTTTTATGGAATTCATCTAATATTGCAAAGGAATCATTACTTATTTTTTCAGGATTGATGGATACATTTACAATCAATTCTATAAATACATTAAAGTCAGCAGATACTGGCTATGCAATTGCTCTTGATATTGCGGAATCAATGGTAGTGCAAAAAAATATCCCTTTTAGACAATCACATAAATTAGTTGGATCATTGGTTCAATATTCTGTTGATAACAACATTTCATTAAAATCAATAGAAAAATCTGCAATTACTAAAATTTTAAAATCACTAAATGTGAATAAAAATATCAGTTCTGATTATATTTTATCATTAATTAATAATATCGACCCTTCAAAATCTATCCAACTAAGACAATCTCTTGGTTCTACTAATTTGAAACAACAGAAAGCAATGATCTCTTTCGTTGAAAACTCGTTAAAAAAATACAAAATATTGATTAATAATAGAAAAAATAGACTAGAAAAATCATATTTGAATCTGTCAAAATTAGTAACAAAGAATTTTGAACATAAAAGAAAAACTACAGAAAAGACAAAGGAAATAGTAGACTAGAAAAACATTATTTTTTTCTTTTTCTCGCTTTACTAGAATATTAAAAGCTTAATTTCTTAATTAATTTAGCCCGGCCCAGATTCGAACTGGGGTCAAAGGCTCCAAAGGCCTTTATGCTTGGCCGCTACATTCGGCGGAAAAATTCATTAGAATATATCTTTCCTCCACCGGGCTCCGGGCAAGTTGCTATATTTTATTTACCTGAATTATAATGTTATGGATTTTTGAATATTCGTTTGAAGACAATAAGTGGGTCTTCCATTTCTTCAACTATTTGTATTGATTTTTCTCTTTGTTTTTTTTGTTTTTTCATATTTTTTTCTTTATTGTAATTACCTTTTACTATTAGCATTTTATCGATTGTTTTTTCAATCTTATTTGTATCCAAAATCTTTTGGACCAATCCTTTAGAAATTAAATAATTTTCGACATGAAACCTTATAGGTGCTATTGAAATTACTGGTTTTCCCATTAATGCAGCTTCAGCGCTCATAGTTCCACCAGCTCCAATAAAAATATCTGCCAGTTTTATTAAATATGTTCCTCTTATGATCTCATTTATAATTTTTATTCTATTACTATACCTATTTTTAAAAAATTTTATCTGATCTGTATATCTTCCAAAAATTATTATATTACATAACTCTGAATATTTGAAAACAATTTTGTCTATTATTTTGATTGTATTATTAATTTTCTTGTTTTTATTACTCAAAATATATGCTGCTTTTGATTCTTCCGGTCTTATTACTATTGTTTTTTTCTCTGAATCTATTTTAAATTTTTTGATTAATGATTCATTATATTTTGTGTCAACTTTTTCTCTTTTTAACCACATTATCGGATCCAAACTTTTGTACTTTATTATGTTTCTCTTATCAATACCATATTTCATCCACTCCTTATATGGAATTATCCATGGACAAAAAAGTTTGTCCGATAAGGGGATTGTCAATCTTGCTACTGATTCCGCATGTGGCGAATCATTAAATACATAATGTTTTATACCTAGCCCAAAAGATATTCTAGCTGCTTCCGGAGATGAGAATGATATAGTTAAGTCAGGTGAAAATTCTTTTATAATTTTTAATAATTGTTTTATTCGTTCTGTTGATGCTAAAAGTTTATCATACTTTTCTGATCCGCCATGAATTCCGATCTCTTTAAATTCAATTCCAATTATCTTTGCCAATTCTGTGGCTTCTCTATATTTTCTTGAAGTACATAAAATAATGTGACCATCACTATGAAGATAATTTATTATAGGTTCAAAAAACATCATTTGTTTTGGAGTTAAAATATCTAACCAAATTTTCAATTATTTATGATTAATTTGTAAGGATATGAAAACCTTTTGCCAAATTTTTATTTATCTAGGAGATTTGTAAAATATTTCAGATATCTTTTAAAATGGGTATAGAAAATACTCTTTTTATAGTGAATTTTAACCAATTTGTAAAAAAATTTTATAGATATACTTTCTAAATAATTTAAGTTAAAATAAATGAATAACTTTACTAAGGAGAAGTTTTCTATATTGAATATTAAATTTGCCGTCAAAAATAGCCATTTATGGTCTAAGTACTGAGGGGTATTATTTGGCCTCTTCTCTTGTTATGAATGGTTATGATGTTTCTATTGTTGATGAATCTTCAAAGATGGCAATACCTTTGAATGAAGATCTTGCCAGAACATACTCTACACCAAACAACATTATAGAAGATGAGTCTTTATTACAGACAAAGAATTCTGATTCAATTTTAAATAATTGTTCTTATTTGTTTTTTTGTCCAAAGATAAGGAAAGTTGGCACTGATGTAAAAATAGATGTTTCATCCAAGTTCATAGATGCAATAAAACCTATCAAAAAAGATTCTTCAATTATCTATACTCTTCCCGTTGGAATAAATGGAAATTCTGAAAATATAGATATCTTGGAACATACAACGGGTATGGAAGCAGGTGATAATATCTTTTATTATTATATGCCAATAAATTCAGGACCGCTTTTATCTACTAACATTAATGTTGGTCAACTTGATTATCAATATGATCCCAATCTTGAAAACATGATCTCTGCCGCTACAAAGAAGAAAGTAGCATTTATACCTCTTGAATCGTCTGAACTTTCCTATATTTCAAAAATCTTGAGACATTATTCTGGAATATCAAGTATTATCGAAGTATGCAAACATGCAAATGGCATCTCAAATCCTTTGACTGATCCGTTTTATAAGGATCTCTATATTGACGATATAGGAAACGGTTTGCATGATCTTCGTATCATACAAACATCATTACATGGTTCAACTCCAATGATGTATTTGATAAATGGTACTATACGAAGTATTGAAGGATATGTAAAATATCTCATTGATACAGTGAGAAAATTATTAAAAAAACGTGACTTGAAAGCAAGCAAAACCAAAGTGTCTTTATTTTGGACTTTGGATTTTACTGAAATGCGCGGTGACAAATTAGATATGTTCTCATTATTTGAATCAAAATTAAGAGATTATATTGGAGATGTAGAGCCAAATGGAAGATATTCACTAGATCAATTAGCTAGTGATAAAACTAATATATCTATTGCATGTTCAAAGACCGATTATAATTTCCTTTGTAAAAATTCTTACCCAGAATCTATAATAATCAAAGCAAATCCTATTTATGAGGTAGTATGATTTTTACTCTTAACTTTTTATTCCTATGATTAAATTACTGAGATATTTGAGGATGTAATTAATTTTTGAATTTTAATAACGATAAATTTTATCATTTATTATATTATTAATATATATTTAAATTTCATTAAAATTTAATTCAATCTAATTTATATTCAAATTTTTTTTAAAACTACTAGAATTTTTCTAGTAAAATAAAATAACGTACATCTTATGTGTAAAGTGATATTGTAATATTTTGTAAATAAAATTTTTACACTAATTCACTAGTATAACATGGTTCCATAATTTTTGATATCATGATAAATCTTTCAAATATAACTTAGTGAAGATAGTTTGGAATTACAATTAAAAAACCAAAATCATATCTTTCATAAAAAAATTAGTTTAATAAAAGATAAAAAAAGTTTAATTTTAACAATCGAAAATCAGTATATCTTATTCTTCTGAAGATATAATTCTTATTTATATTCACTTTAATTAATTTATCTTCACATAATATAAAATAGTCAGATAATGATATCCAACAAATATGACTATTAATAATAGCATAATCCATCTATAAAAATACAAATACCAACTATGTAATTTTTAGCTTAATAATTAGAAATTTTATTTTTTCAATTCTTGATTCACACACCGAATTAAGGTACTAATTTATTTTTTGTGTGAAATGTGAATACAACCATTACTGAATATGTTTAGTATCTACAGTGATTCCCAATTTTTCTTCTTTTCATCGTATTCTTTTCTCGTGTACTTAGTTTTGGCTGGATGACCTATAACAACAGTATTTGGCTTAACATCTTTAGTTACCACAGAACCCATACCCACTACTGCATTTTTTCCTATCGTAACTCCAGGTTTTATTACTGATCTTGCACCAATAATTGCACCATCCTTGATTTTTACTCCAATCATTTTTGGACTCATAGGATAAGGATCGTTTGTAAATGTTACTCCAGGAGCAATAAAAACATTTTTTCCGATTCTAGTTAAAGGTGGAATGTATACTGAACCTTCAATTCTAGTATCTTTTCCTATCTTTACATCATAATCTACGTGAGATAATGAACCAATCATAACATTGTCTCCTATCGTAGTTTTATCTCCCACATATGCAAAATGCCAAATTTTTACATTTTTCCCCAGTTTTGCTTTATCTGATATAAAATTAATTAATATTTTTCTATTACTATTTTGTTTTTGCACATTTTTTTTCTTTTTTATTTGATTCGTATTCTTATTATTACTATAACTTAAACTATTTTTCTTGGATTTATTACTTTTAGTAAATGATTCTGATATCAATTATTTTTTTGATATGGTTTAATTAATAAAAAGTTTTTTTTATAATTATTTATAGATGCCATGGATTTGCTTTTTCTAATATGTATTCTGGAATCTTCTCTTTCCATTTATTAAGAAATTCTAGATCTTTATCCTTCTCCCTTAAATCATCTGGAAGTAAAATAGGTATCTCTTCTTTTATAGGATAGAATCGAAAACATTTATCACAATATAGTATTCCTTCTTTCACAACTGTATATTCTTTCATCTCTTCTTTTTCATGTTTATCATTATTACTCTTGTTTTCTATTTCAATTTCGATTAATTTTAATGGATAACTTTTATCAATCGGACATGCCAATATGTCTATCATCTCTTTTCTCATATTACTTGATTTCCTTTAGTGCTATTTATTTTAGATTTAAATAAATAGGCGATCCAGTAGAACTTGACAATAATGCAGCTTCCGCAATTTTTGTTACATTTGCTGCTTCAATTGGAGAAACCATTGGCAATCGAACTTTTCCTTTTATCACCTTTATGAAATGTTCTAATTCCAATGAAAGTGGCTCAGATGGTTTGATTCTACGGGGAATAGTTGTCGAATCTGAATCTTCTATCATTATTTGCTGTGAAATAAAATCTCCATCAATTATTCCATCTGTACATACTGCTGAAAATTTCCTTACTTTTTTTGGTGTAATCCAATTGGATGATATGATTGCAGATCTGTTGTTTTCAAATCCCAATATTATTGTGGAAAAATCTTCAAATGTGTGAAACATCTTTCCTGCTCTAGCAAAAACAACTTGTGGTTTACCATCAAATAAGTACACCGCAGTATCTATATCATGAACTGTAGTATCATAAATTATCCCTACGTCTTTTATGTGTAATGGCATTCTATTTTCTCTATGAAATTCCATCATTATCAATTCGCCGTATTTTTTTTCTTCAAGTATTTTTTTCAAATTCTGTACAGCAGGATTAAATCTTTCAATATATCCACATGTCAAAATAACATTATTCTTTTTAGCTAATTCAATCATTTCTTCACATTCTTTCGAAGAGTATGATAATGGTTTTTCTACAAATACATTGACTTTAGATTCCATCAAAATTTTACAGACAGAAAAATGCGTCTTAGTTGGAGTACATACCAAACAAGCATCCAAAGATTCATTTACTAATAGTTCATCAATTGATGAATAACTTTTTACATTATATTTTTCAGCAAGAGTATTTGCTTTATCCATGTCCATATCACATATAGCAACTAACACTTTCTTCTCACTTAACACTCTTGCATGGTTTTTTCCCCATCCACCTACTCCTATTATGGCAATTTTTGGTGGTTCTTCATTCTTTTCGATTTTTTTTTGATCTGAATACATAGATTGAATTTCTACCATACCGCTGTTAACCATTTTTTATATTTGTCCAATTTATTTACAACTATTTGTGAATATTTTTCTCTAATCTCTTTAGTAATTTTTCCCTCTTTTCCATTTCCTACTGTTTTTTTGTCTACACTAATTACTCCAATTATTTCTGCAGCCGTTCCGGTAAGAAAAATTTCATCTGCGATATAAAGTTCACTTCTAAAAACGGGTCTTTCGATTATTTTGTATCCTAAATCTTCAGCAATATTTATCACTGAATTTCTAGTAATTCCTTCCAATATCGATGAGGCAAGATCTGGAGTGTGAATTTCTCCATTTTTTATTACAAATATGTTTTCACCAGCTGCTTCGCTTACATTGCCTTGCCAATCCAGCATTATTGCCTCATCATATCCATTTCTTTTACATTCTTGTGTTGCTAAAATAGAATTTAAATAATTTCCTCCTGATTTTGCGATAGGCGGAGTAGACATATCATGAATTCGTCGCCATGATGACACACCAACATTTATTCCTTCAACATTAAAATATCTGGCAAACGGGAAAACTACTATAACTACTTGTACTGGTGATTTTGAATTTACATTTAAATCTATCCCATGAGTTCCTACAAATCCAAGTGGTCTAATATAACAAGATTCTTTTATTTTCGATTTACGAATCAATTCTAAAGTAGCATCAACTATTTTTTTCTTAGAATGTCTAATATTCATCGAGTAAATTGATGCAGAACGATATAGTCTTTCAATATGTTCGTCTAATCTAAAGACGTAGAGATTATCATCATAATACGCCCTGATTCCTTCAAAAACCGATGTGCCATAGTGTAACGCATGAGTAGTAATGGGAATCCGAGCTTCATTCCATTTTACAAATTCGCCATCAAACCATACGTACTCTGCCCCTTTTTTCTTCATTTATGAAACGTAAATTAGAGAATTAATAAAACTTTGCTAAAAAAAACCGCATGATGGAAATTTTACTCCAGCTAACTTTATTGTTTCATCTTCCAAATCAGCAAATTTTTCTATAATATTCCAATTTTTTCTAATAATTTTTGTTATTTCATCTGGTACCTGATTTTCCCATTTTCCTGATTCTTTATTTTGTTTAACTTCATTGTAAATATTTTCTTTAACTTTTGATGCAGATATTGCTAATCTTTGAGATTTTACTGGTTTTAACCTGTATATTTTTAAAAGATATCTCTCGATCTTGTCTCCTGTATATGATATAAATTTTTTTTCTGCGAATGATTTGATAATATTGTTTCTCAGTTTCCATGTATATGGTGAAATAAATGGCGGCAAATATCTAATAAATGGTGAAACAAAACTATAAGTTGGAAGAACTTTAACTTCATTCCTGTCATTAAAAATTGCTTCTATCATCGATTTTCTTACTTCATACGGAAAAGGGAAACTTTTAGTGTTTATTTCCCTATTATCTTTAATAAATATCACTGGATAAACATAAACTACGTATTCATTTAACAAATTAGTAATTATTTCTTGATGTGATTTTGTTAATGGATTTAAATGTGCCAAGAATAGCGCAGCAGATTTTTTATTCTTATTATCCATTTATACTATTTACTTAAATTGAGATTAACAAAATAATAATAAAAATTATTACAATTACAACAAAAATTATAGTTAGTTTTTGTTAACTAACATCAAGTTCTTTTTATTTCTATTTCAATAGTAGAAACGTTTCTTGTTCTTCCATCTTCAGATTGAACTGTTTCCGATCCTATTTTTACATCGCCTATCTCATATCCTGCATTTTCCATTCTCTTTAAAATTATTTGAGAGACATCGACTGCTCTACCAATGCTTAATCCTCTTGCTTTAATTGTGACCGATGGTTGATTAGCTAGTTGAATCAATGTAGATGTGACATATGCCATTAATGGTTTTTTTCCAATATATATGGCATCTCTAAGTTGTACTTCTCCACTTTGAGGTTGTTCTGTAGCTTGTGCACTTTGTGTTTCTTCTTCTGACATAATATTACATATTTATAAGGATAATTTAAATCTAAAATTAATTTATTTAATATTTCTTTAAATTTACTCTATTGTTATTTCTTTATATATTTGTAGCTCTAATGGCTTAGCTAATAATCGTTCTAGTGTTTCAGTTAATCCTTTCATATGCGGTTCTTTAAAGTGATTGTCAAGTGATTCTTCATCTTCCCAAATCTCGTCTACTAAAAATTTTTCATTATTATCTTTTAGTCTATGTGGTGTATAAGCTAAATTTCCTTTCTCTTTGACAGTTGGTCTAACTAAACTAATCAAGAATTTTTCCAATTCTACATCTTTGCCTTCTTTAGCTTCCAAAAATGCTAACAATCTAATCGCTTTTTTACCTCTTCTCTGTATTTTTTCAATATTTATTGTTTCAATTGTCATATTTTTCATATTTATTAATCAATATATAACATTATAACGAGCTAATTTTATTATTATATTCTGACAACTAGAAATAACCGCTGATATTGATTTATTGATATTTTTTGATTTGGCGAATGCAATTGTCAACAAGTAACATAAGTTATTAATTTATGTTATCGTCATAATTATTGTTTAAATACTTTTTATAATTATTATCGTTATTTATTAAAACAAAATCTTTTAAGTAAAATAAAGAAAGAAAAAATTATTGTCCAAACGGACTTGGAATTTTAATTCCACCTACGTGAATTGCATTTGGTTTAGGATCTTTGTCTTCTACTGGTTCTTCAGTTATAACATATACATCATAAATATATGGGTTAACCATTCCTTGTTCAAATATTTGTCCATTATTATTATCTAATTGTCCTGTACTTAATGCATAGCCCAAATTTGTATCAACTAGCCAACCTTCATAAACCATTCCTTCAGATGGCGGCATATTCAACTTTGCAGAAATTAAAATGTCATTTTCATTATATTCAATTTGAATAGTACCTGTTTCTTCTCCGCCATATAGTGAATTATCTTCAGTTGGTGAAGTAAGTTTACCCTCTATCTTCTCTTGTGCCACTGCTACTTCAAAATTTGTACTCGCTATCAGTGAAACAGCTAGAATTGCTGCCATTGATAATGTTATTATTTTGTTGTTTGTCATAATATACTTAAAACTTTTGTAATATTATTTAAAATTTAATACTTACTGTAATCTTACAGTATCAAATATGATTTTTTTTATTTTAAAACACTAGAAACCACCTGTTTTCCCATCTTGTTTTCATCTTTTTATGCTGACTCATGATGTGGGGTTGGTCGGATTTGAAACCTCAATTCGCTGTCTTGTATTATTTTGACATTTCATTACTTCTTTAAAAGTATACTAAAAAATATACTTTATTATTGTAGAAAATGCTAGAGATAATGAATAAAAATTAAATTTGATACAGTTTAGTTAATATTAATAAAATAGATTATGGTAATAATAATCTGATATTATAGAAAATAATTATTCTGAATTTTTATACAGATTTTTGTACAGTAATTTTCATAGTAAGATATAGTAGAGAGTCTTCTATAAGATGTAAAGTAGATAATGATAGCAGAGATTGTTCCTACCAATCTCATAAATAGAATGTTCTACTTTATTTAGCATGTCCAAGAACAAAATTAGAGTATTTAGTGTACTTTTGTTTGGTGTTATGATGTTGTTGCTTATTCCAGCAACTTCAATAACAAATCCTGGTTCTTTTTCTTCTTTCTTAGCAACTGAAA
>JBNAIF010000177.1:0-22122 GCA_050043595.1 Nitrososphaeraceae archaeon
TCTTTACTTTTCTTTTTTGTATTAAGAAAATCAAGTATTACTTCTTTATTATTTACTTGAAGGAATGATGATGATGATGATGATGATGAGTTATTAGCATATCTTAACTCTAGAAAATTCGAAAATAATAATACTAGTTTCATTGTATTTCTAATGGAATTAGGGCTTTTATCTCCGTCAACCAAAAACTTGTATTCTTTTAAAATCTGTTTATTGGTACTATTTTGCAGATGTTCTATACGTGGTAAGATCCTTTTATCTATCCTTTCTTCTCCTACTATTAAATTAGGAACAGATGAAGATAGTATCATCTTTTTTCTTATGTAATACTTCTTCATTCATGTATTTGAACTATACAACTACGTTTGGTCAGATACCCTAGTGCTTTCATCACTTTTCAGAGACGGTTTTCATCATCCCATTATTGTTCTACTATTTGCTTTTTTAAAAGTTAAACTAAATTTACTAACTATGTTATATATTATCACCTTGTATTTTTTATAACTAGAATAAATTTCTATAACATGTCTTTAGAAGAAAAAATATTTGACAAAATTTTTTCTTCAGGAATATCTGGAGTAAAGAGAGTAGAATTACGCAAGAACTTTTCTGATATTGATGTAGATAAAGCCATAAACTCTTGGATCGAGAATGGTGAAATTATCTTAAGTAAAAAAGCAAATACATATTACTATTGGCATAAAGATAATTATTTTCAATATCTTCTCACCTCTGATCCGAAATTTAAATATGTTTTTGAAGTAATTCAAGATTTACAAAAATCGTATAACGGTTTATCGGAGACTGTAAACAAACAGATTGATAAAATTGATAGTAAGGTAATTTTGTTAATGGATTCACTATTAACTAAAACTCCTTCAATCGCATCAGTTGAAAGTCCTAAAAAAAAAATAAACTTCAATAAGTTCAAGGAAGATTTTGATCTAAGTATTTCTAACAATGCAAGCTCCATAGGTTGGGTCGAATTAGTAACTATAAGAAATATTTTATGTTCTAAATATGAAATTACTGAACAAGAATTTTATGACTATATCCAACAAATAATTGATAATAATAGTGACAATTATGAATTATCATCTGGTGGCAAAGAAGGTTTAATGATTAGAGGGTTACTTCACGGTTTTGTTAGGTGTCTGTAATCATGTATCCTTATAATTTAAAACAAAATCCTTTCCCAAGTGGTCCCACACCTGATATTGACGATGCAAAAATATTGGGTGGAAGAAGACATATAGGAGCAAAAAATGCAATTTTTTCATGCATAAATGATGTATTTGATTCATCTTATTCTAATATCAATAATCATGATAATTTTATCTCTTATTCTAACAGTAAATTTAAAGTTATTACTGTTGTCCAAGATGTTGGCTCTGGAAAAACACATCTTAGTCTACACACTAGATTCTCTGAAATAAATGAGAAAGCGATTTTTTCATATATTGATCTATCTAGAGTTTATCCAAAAACAATTCCAAGCATTTATCAATCCATGATTCAAAATTTTCCTGGCAATTATCTTTCTATATTGAGACGGGAACTTTTATTTTACATACGTGATAAATACGATTCTAATCACAAATATGTGAAAAAAATTTTCAAAAGCAGTTTTTTTGATTCATTTTCTGGTAAAGGCATAGAAACACGGATTAATGAATTTTTAGACGATAAACTTGATATTGAATCACGTTTTATTTATAATGTTCTCGAAAACGAGTTTTCAAAGAACGATATAAATCTTATAATCCAAATTATTGAAAATAAATTTCAAGATAATACTAATCTCACACTTCTTGATATGATAGATCGTTTATCTTTGTTATCTCGGTTAAATTTAAGATTATTGGACCAAATTTCCGTTTTTCAATTTGATGAATTTGATAATAATCCAGATGTATTATCGTTTGTTAAAGCTTTGATTAATGCTCATGTTCCTTCTACTATACTTATGTTAATCTTAACACCTCATTCATACAACGGCATAAGCTTAGTTGATCCTTCTATTTTTGATCGATTAGAAAAAGCCAACTATAAAATAGATCTGGCAGGATCAAATTCTTTTGAAGAAATATCAGATATAGTGCTTGAATATATTCATTTTTATAGAAATAAATCTGATTACAGTAATGCCTCCATTTCAAATCCAGAAACTATTAGATTGATTTCTAAACTTAAAGTTCTATACGATGAATTCAAAGACTTTCGTAACATTCGATCATTTTTAAACATTATGTATAATTCATTTGAAAATGCCAAGAAAAGGAACATTCCTGAATTAGATGAAAAATCACTTGATGAAACTATAAAAATACTCTACCCCGGACTAAAAATTAAAGGAAGTATGATGAACTTGTCTATAAGCGAATATATAAAGATAAAAAATCTATTAGATGATCCTAAAAAGTTCAATGAATATGTAACTAAATCTATTAAATTATTTATTGAGAAAATAATTATTTTGGATGAAAGTTATAAAAATTCATATTTGATGAATGTTATGTGTACTAATATTCAAAATAATAGTCAACATACTACCGTAATGATACAAAGCAATAATTCTGAAAATACAATACAACCTCCAAATAATGTTTCTTCATCTATGACCAAAACAAATAATAGTGCAATCGCAACCTTAAATAACTACGCCAATAATGTTCAAGGAAGTAATCTTTCTAAATCTTCACTTGCCTTTGATAAAATTAAATTAATGGATTTAATATATTATACCAATAAGTTAGAAAGTAAAATGAATACTGAAAAAGATGATCAATGTGCATTACTTTTAGCAAAATCATTAAACCTATGAAAAAATCTGTAAGAAATCTTATATATAGTCTAGATATCCTTAGTGAATCTAATTTTTCATTTATTTGATCAAGACTCGAATCTCAATATAATATTTATTTATCTAAATTAATATTTTTAAAATTTTATTCAAGCATTTAAGATTATGTATCCAGAAACTTGAGCAAATGATGAAAAAATTAGAAAATGACAAAAAATCTAGAAAAGGAAAAATATACTAAACAAGAAAATTGTGGTTGTGGACTTCCATAACTAACATTTTTTTTTGGATAAATATCATAATAAAATAAAACTTTTAATTTACTATCTTAAAAAATAATAAAAAAAGAAAACGATGTTTATTTTTTAGATCACTTATTTCTATACTAACTTATTCTTCATCTTCTTGAAAGATTTGAATAAATCCAGAATCAATAAAGTTCTTTACAGTACATTCTTTGACTTCCTGGATGTATTTCTCCTTGACAATCTCCTTCATATAAGACACATATCTTATAGTTAACTGCTTCAGTTTATGATACTAATTTAGTATATTCCAACTGGTCGTAGAACCCAACACCATGACATGGACTACCGTCATTATTTATTCTATCATCTAATTCATTTTCTAATACAACGAAATTAATTTTTTTAAGGTCTACTGGAGTTGGTATTGTGGAAGATAGATCCTCTGCAATTCTGCATCTTTTAATACTGAAACTCCAAAGTCTGATTCGTCTATACCTGGACATTCTACTGTATCACAGGATACATATTCTGGACTATCAGGTGTTGCTGGAAAATCAAAAAATTCATTTGCATCACATTCAAAAAATAGATTTGCTTGAGTTACATTTACTATGTTATCCCATACAAACAACTCTTTGGTTATTTCTACTATTGCATGTTTCTTCTTTTTATAGTCTGCTTTGTATGGATCGTAGTCATAATAACGATCATCACTTTCTATATAATGTCGTTATCATAATATCTATCGTATTTTTTTCCTGATGCATAAATCTCTGCTAATGATGCTGGAACCAACATCATCATTGTTGCAAATAATAATGCGCCAAATATTCCAATTTTAGTTTTATTGGACATGTTATCAAAGATAGAATATTCTATTTATGAGGTTAGTCTAAATATTCTCTACGTCATATCTTGTTAAAAACTCTAGTATATGTTACTATGAAGAATATTGTTTAAATTCCTATAGAAATATTCAGAAAAATGTTTTTTCATTAGTTCAACTTTTCCTTTCATTATACTAAAATGCAATTTAATCTAATAAGAAAAGTTGTAATTGCACTAGAGTTCAATGCAATCACTCATCTTTATTTATTACAATGATATAGCAAACATCTACTACCCAAGTAGTAGCCGTAATCTCAGTAATGGTTGTATTCATGGGTATTGCATATTACTGCAACCATTACTGTTCATTTTTAATCAAAATATCCTATTTTTTACCATATTTTTGAGTAGAGTATTTAAATTAAACTTAGATAATAAAGTAATCATAATACAAGTTTTTCTTTAACTCTTAACGTCTTGTATATATAGTAATAGACGTTCAATCCTTTTTGAATACAAGTTTAACGGAAAGATTTTTCTAGTAAAATTAACATTAATATAAAATTGGTTTATATTCGTATTTTATCTGTTAGTGTTTTGTTAATATTTGCAATAAATCTTCATTTTTCTGAAAATTCACTTTTTTTTAATAGTTATGCTCAAGATAATGACTTTGGAAAAAAAGAACAAGAGCGTAAACAATTAGGAAAAGAAACTTTTTCAAATTCACAAATTCAGCAAAGAGAACATAATGATTCTTCAATTTTCGATTCCATTATTTTAAATTCAATATTGACAGGTACTTTGTTGACTATTATTGGAGTAAGTGCTTTTGCATTATATAAAATTTACAAAATAAGATCTAAATCTCGTCAGAATTTGAATAAACGAAAATAGAATGTTATCAATAATTATAGTATAAAATTTAATAATATTTGATATTCTTGTTTTTAAAATTTAATCTACAATAAGATATAAATAATAATTCATACAAGGAAACATTATACTCCAATAATTGTGTTTTTTACTTGTTTTTCTTTATTTTTCTTGGTTTCAACAACTATAATCGAACCAATTTATGCAGAAAATGAATATTCTGTACATCAGTTTCTAAAATTATTTGGTTGGATAGCGATATTCATTGGTTTATTAGCGAATGTTCCGTTTATTCTATATATTAAAATAAAAAAGTTATCTGTAAGAAAAATCGGTTCATCAGATCCAATTACTAGGGATATGTTAGTAGTGCATAAACCAGTTTTAAATTATCATATTGTTCTAAATATTATTGCTTTTTGCATCGCTATGATTCACTTTCTTGGCTTTATAAATAGAATTGATCCTGTTTCGATATCTATAGCTCTAGTTATTATTGTGCTTACTTTAAGCGGATTCTTGTTAAGATTCATCAAATTTCGAAATGTGCAATTTTTTACAAGGATAATTCACACACAAATTATTATGCTTATCTTGTTAGTAGTTTTGATTATTATTCATATAGTATTAGAATTTTAATATCATAAATAATATTTTATTGATTTTTATTTGTCTATCCAAGATTGTTTTTATTGTAATTAATTATTGTCTATCTTTAATATGAACTAATATCACTTTTTCAAAATAATTAAAGAATATTATATTTAACAAAAATATACATTAAATATGTCCGTAATAATCATCTATATCACATTAACATGGTTAATCAAAACTTATAATATATTTTTGTAAATTTATTAGTATGAAATGTACTATATCAAGCAATTATAAAAAAAATGAACAAGAAAAATCATTGAAAATAACAAAAAATAATCAACCTGTTGTATTTTTTATAATGAAGATACTTATTCTTGCTGCAGCTATATTCGTAGGAGTTGTCATCGTAATAGCAATATCCTCATTGCCAGGAGTATTTGCACAAAATGATAGTAGTATTACTATTATCGCAAATGAGAGTAATACTGCTAGTGAAGATAACTTTACCGAGTCTCTTGACAAGTTGTTGACAGATGGTAATAATACTGATAACTCTTCTACTATGCAAAATGCAACATTATCTGCATTTGCACAGGAAAATACCATGTTACCACCAATGCAATCACAAACACCACCACAACTAAAGAATGATAGCAGTTCCGCTATAGTTGATAATGAAACAGCAAATAGTAATAATGATGAAGTTGCTACTGAAAAACGATCATCAACAGAAACACTAACACAGAATATGGAATTATTACAATTCGAAACAGAACCAGATGACGATAATTACTTAGAGGATCTAGAGGAATCAGACAACTATTCTTAAATATTAATATTATTTTTCCATTTTTTTTGTTGGTTCATATATTGCAATTAACAATGTTCTACAATCTTTATTATTTTGTTAATGCTATTTAACTTGGGTATATTACATTACTTTACCCAATCGCATGTCAGTAGTGGTTGTAAAAAAATTGTTTACTCTGCTAGATTCATTATTACAGCCATTACTGATTATTTTTAATCAAAATATCTTATTTTTGTCATATTTTTGAGTAGAGTATTTAAAGCAAGTTTTGAAAATACTGTATTAATTGTTCAAGTTTTTCTTTAATTCATTCGTATCACTTATAGTAATACATATTCAATCATTTTTGAATGCGAGTTTAATGGAAGTCGATTCAAGAAAGTCTCATTTTATGATTTAACAAAGTGGTGTTGTACTAGAGTTCAATATATCCTCTGTTCTATTTACTATAATCTCTGTTATTTTTACAAGCATTCAATCCTACATTAGCAGTAATGGTTCATATTATCTTTACAACATTGATTGCAACTGTTCCTGTTTAATTATTACCACTAACATTATACCGTAACTTATTCATCATTTTCATTATGTAATATTATATTTCAAAGTAATATCAAATCTCGGTTGTAGCATTAATTTCTAGATACGGCTATTATCTTTACAACCATTATACTTTTGTTCAAGTTTCTTAAATTATTGATAAAAATATTTCCAACAATAATCAAAGATACATTTGGAACAGATACGAGGAAATTAACTTACATTTTTTTATATTGGATAAACAGTCCGCGCATTTTATACACATGATATTATTATAGCATATACTATATAAACAGGAAAATACTAATCCAAGTTATTCTTCAATCCTTTTTATTTATATAGTAGTATTAAAGTAACTTACATTATTTATAGAATTAATTTAATAATATTGTCCAAATATTTGTATTATTATAACTGAATATAATTATATTATTATATTACAATTAAATTACTATTGATAGAATCTTATTATCTTTTTATTGATTTTTTGATTCTCTTACAAATTGAAGAAATTTACTAACCCATATGTTGTATACACGAAAACCTTCTTGAGTAGCTTTGTAATAATTTACATTTTTATCTGATGTAGATTCTATGTATCCATTTCTTTCTAATATTTCTAATAAGTGTGAAATACGATCAGACCTTTGTTTTTTAATTTCTGGGATTTTATGTATTATGTGATATTTGCTTATCCGCGTATTTACCGAATTATTGCATATGTATTCTAATATCGAAAGCATTGTATATTCATTTGAAAAATGTTTTTTCTTCATTTTTTCTGAAATTTTTTGTCTTAATATTTTGAAATCTTATTTTTTCTTTTAAAGAGTAATTGATGGTTTTTCTACTAATACAAAATATCTAATATACTTATGGGATTTGTCTATTTTTTGTGCTATTATTTCTGCATCATCACTAACATTTTCACCTATCATTAACGCTAACCTAATCTTTTTCTTACTCTTCATATGATATTCCTTAGTTGTTTTTTCAAATTCGACAACATCTTCTCTGTCTATATCTTTATCATTTATCCTAATGATAATAGCGCCTTTTTCATCAAGTATATTTTTTAATTCATTATTGTCACTTTTGATTATTCTTTCAGAATCTAGTAATACATCAAATGCTTTTTCTTCATTTATTTTTACATCAAAAAAATCTTTTTTATCTTGATCTGACTTGAGATAATTTGATAATGGATCGCATAAATCATCAAATATATCCGATATTGCGTTTAATGCATCTTCTTTTGTTCTCTTATTCATAGATAATATTAATCCCGTGATTATTGAATTGCGTTCAAATAAATATGACCACGAAAACATCATTTTTTTCCATTTTAATGTTAGAAATAACAATATCGATAATAAAATTACTGATATTCCAGCTAATATCGTTATTATTACATCGCTAACATAATCTGAAATCACAGCATAATCTGTTTCAGCTAGTATATCTAAGATGGAAAAAACAATAATTAATCCAATAACCGCTAAAACTATATAATGATTTTTTGAAATCGAATTAAGAATTTCTGCTGCTTTTTTGGCGTATTGAGTAGCCATAATGGGAGATTTAATGTATTCATCATTCTCATCATTCTCATCCATAGATTCTTTATCTAAATAATGAGGTTATATAATTTTTCTAGTAACAAAGTTATCTTAATAGAATCTTATATTTAATATATTCAAATTTTTATTTGTTTAGCACAATTTGATTAACTTCTTGATCTTATTCGAGTATCTATTTTTTAATAACAAAAGGTATGTTTAATTCATATTTCATTATTATAAATTAAAGTGGTAAATAAAATTGCATCATGATAATAAAAGCATAAAACCATCTAGTACAACTATCACATTTAGAATTTCAAAAGAATATGAAAATAAATTGCGAAAAAAAGCTAAAGAACAACGTATAAGTCTTAATACATTAGCAAATCAGATATTTCAAGATTATTTAGAATCTAGAGAATTTATTAATAAATTTGGTACCGTAGTTTTTAGTAGAGAAGCATTTAAAATGATCTTAAATTCTCTTACTCCCGAAGATATTGAACAATTGGGGAAATCAATAGGAAAAACTGCTCCAAAAGAATTTATTTTATTTAAATGGAAGGAAATAACTACCGACACAACTCTTAAATTTATAAAAATGTTTACAATACATTGTATAGATTGTGAATACGATCATGAATCAAAAAGTGACCAACAAATTTTTAGCATAAGACATGAATTCGGTGAAAAAGGTTCAATATTTCTAAAAAATTATTTTGAATCAGTAGTGTTGGAAAATTTACATAAGAGATGTAATGTAAATTCTACTAATAATTTGGTAACAATAACTTTTTAATCTGTCTTTTTTTATTTTTAGATGCTACATCTATTTGGCCCTAATTCCAAATTTGGAATTTCTTCCTTATTTAATGAAATTGAACCTTTATTAATCTGAATTATTCTGGCATAATTTTTTGGTCTAGGGGTAGAAATTTTTACAACTTCTTTTACAAATTCATTCTTGTTATATTTCAGAATATCATGTTCACTAGCAATCTTTAATGTAGTACTATATATGCCATCAGCATTTGGCAAAACTGATTCACCGTGATGCGTAGGATATATGTAAATTTGTTTTGGTAATTTAAAAATTTTATTTTGTAATGAATCATAAAGATCATATGCAAATTCACTTGCCTTATCTCTTAAATCTGGTCTACCTATACTTTCAATGAATAATATGTCTCCTGTAAATAGATATTTATCATCAACTAGAAAGCACAAACTTCCAGGTGTATGTCCAGGAGTATGAATAACTTTAAGTGTAGACTGTCCAAATGGAACAATGTCTTTGTCTTTTAGAAAATTTGTAGAAATATCCCATTTTTCTAATTTACTTTCATACCGTATTGCATTCATCATTGTAGCGAGATGATAAGCCGCTGATAAATGGTCTGCGTGTTGATGAGTATTGATGACTTTTGTTATTCTAAAATCTTCCTTTTCTGATATTTCTTTATATCTTTCTATTGGAAAAAGAGGATCTATAACGATAGCTTCTTTTTCTGATATTATAATATGCGATAAACAACCTTTTCCAATTTTCTCAACTTGGATTATGAGCGGATCAGTATTTTTTATTTTTGTGTCTATTAATACTTGATTCCAATTCGCTAAACCTCCATACAATGTTTTTGAAGGAATATTATTTTTTTCTAACATAAAATATGCAATTTTTGCTCTATTTCCATGAGGGCAAATAGTGATAATTTCTTTATCATTTGGAATCTTCATTAGATTTTCTTTTACAAGTAAATCTTTTAGTGAAATATTTACACTTCCTAAAATTTTAAAATCAGAAAATTCTTCAGGTTCTCTAACGTCTAGTAAAAATATTTTATCAACTTCATTTTTATTATTTAATTTTTTCCATAAATCAACTGGTCCAATAAAATCTGAAATAGTCTTTTTGTTTAAATCCCACTTCCAATTCTTCATTCCTCCTTCCAAATAATAAGAATCAAATTTCATATCTCTCATCATTTCAGCTACACCTCTTGACATTGAACCATCTTGGTCAACTAAAACTATCTTTATATTTTTAGGAATTTTTGACATAATATTTTTTTTTGTTTCTGCATTACAAACTGCATGAGATGAGCCAAGTATATGTCCTTTATCATATTGGTCTTTGGTTCTTAAATCAAAAAGTAAAAACGATTCCTTATTTTTTATTGACTTATATAATGTATCATTAGAAATTGAGATGTTTTGATTCATACTTTTACTAAGCTTCAAAAATATAAAATTCTTTTGTTATACTTCTCAAAATTCTTTTTATATTTAATTATTAACTTGAAAAATTAGGAAATATTGAAATTAAATTCATCTACTATTTTTTCATTTGGAATTTCTGTTCCAATGTATTTTATTTGTGTTTGCAAAATATATTCTCTTTCTTTAACAAGGAAATCACCTATTTTGATTTCTTTTTAAATTACTAACGCTCAGGATTATGGAAGATATTGAAATTCCAAGAATAATATATATAATAAAATTAGTTCTATCAATATCTTTTAAAATATCTTTATAATTATTTGATATTTCTTTTAATATTTTTTCTGAATCTATAATATTGTTCATCATATCGTTAATATCATTATTAATATCATTAATAATGGGTTTAATTTGGTTTGCAACAAATTCATTAGATTGTATTTGATTTTCATTTTCTACAATTGGAAAAGAAATTTTTTTAGTATCTTCTACGTCTTCTATGAGTAGAACATCTCTGATTATTTGATCCCCAATCTTTCCGTCAAATGCCAATGAATATTTACCAAGTTGAGTAGGTATAACTTGCGAATAGTATACTCCAGCAGATTTTTCAGATGGGGTAAATTTTATTGGCTTGCTAAGACCACCATACTTTATATTAACATCTAGATCTTTTAATGCATTTCTAACTGGGACTTCATTTTTTGTAATTATTACCTCAATTTCTGTGATTTCATTTTTTAAAGGTGGTTCTGTAGTCCATCCAGGTTCAATTGTAATATTTCCAAATTGAAATTCCTTATGTGCTTGTATCTCTAGTTTGGAATGATTATTAAAAGAAAAAATTATAATTACAATACATAATAAAATCATTAAATTATTAATTTTAGATACATCCAATTTATTCATCAATATATATTATGATGATCAAGATTTTAGATATTATGTTTATCTTGTATTCATGTGTACACATGTAAGTTGTAATAGCATAAGAACGATTGTGTATAACAATACAAATCTATCAATTAACATAAATTTTAATTATATTTAAAGTATATTTATAAAATTGACTTTTAAATATATTCTTGATATTTTAAAAAAAGAAATCAAGTATTCAGTATCGAGTTCAAGATAAAAATATAGTTGTATCTACAATTGATAACAAACATATACAAAATCTTTATCATTTATATTAAAATTGTATTATGAATTTGACTATCTAATCAAGTTCTAAAACACAAAACAAACTCTAATTTGTTTTAATGTATTTATGTTATTTTCAAGAATATCAAACGAAATTTTAATTCCTATTTTAATGTTCTAACTTAGAAATTTCTGTGATTTGAACGATATTATATCGTTTATTTCTTCCTTTTGCTAAGTTATTATGTTTTTATTTTGATTCATTACTTTAGAATAACAGTGTATGTTGATATTATTGTACTAATTATTATTTAAAACATTAAAAATATTTTTTAAAAAATAAAAATTACAATGCATGTTACTGTACACAAGAATGTTATTAGCAACATTAATAGAAAAATAATATATGAAAATAGATAATAAAACGAATTTTGCCGAGTATTATTTCAATTTATTTAATATAATAGCAAAAAATAGATGAATAGCAATATGGATGTGTTAAGTACTACTTTAAGTACCGATCTAAACAGTTTATTGCTAGATATTAATGGAGCGTATGTAGAATTACAAAAATCAAACGATATGTTAGCGCTTGTAAATATGACATTATTATTACAAATTTATGATTTTATTGATCAATACTATGGATGTAATAATTATAAAGAATTTGTGAATCGTAAGTAAGAACAAAAAAATCTGTTGTATATAAAATAATGAAATTATTATCATCATTTGACCATGTGAAATGGATAAAGTTCGAATATTTTATACAAACTAATAAAATAATACTTGTAATTTTTTATTGTTATAATTTAATTTTTATACTAAAGTTAGTTTCATTCACATCTTTGTGATTTCATGTTTGACAGAAAATTAAGAAAAATAGAATTACAAGTAAGATTTATGAATATTTCTTTGTATACCTGATTGACACTAATAAATTTATTATTGTCAATTTCATTTTTTTAATATAATGAAAATTTTGCATTCAAATAATAATAATGGAGCAACTATCTCTATGGATTTCTATGAGTTAACCATGGCTTCTGCATATTTTAATTCTGGAATAAAAGATTCGATCGGAATTTTTGAAATGTTTATTAGAAAATTTCCAAAGAACAGAAATTATCTTGTTGCATCAGGATTAGAACAGATTATATCATATCTAGTAAATTTCAAATTTAATTCTGAACAAATTAATTTTCTTCAATCTATGGATTTATTTAAAAACGACGAAAAATTTCTAAATTATTTAAAAGATATTCGTTTCACGGGAAATTTATTTGCCGTACACGAAGGTACTATCATTTTTCCAAACGAACCGATATTGAGAATTGAAGCTCCAATAATTCAATCACAGATGTTAGAAACATATATTCTCTCTATGGTGAATTTTCAAACACTTATAGCTTCAAAAGCATCTAGAATTATTAATTCTGCAAAAAATATTCCTGTTATCGAATTTGGGTTTAGAAGAGCTCACAGTCCTTCGGCTGCTTTATTCGGTAGTCGAGCTAGTTATATAGCTGGATGTGAAAGTACTTCTAATACTCTGGCATCGTTTAGATTCGGAATTCCTGTAAGGGGTACAATGGCGCATTCATTTGTTATGAGTTTTAAAGATGAAATAACTGCATTTAAAAATTTTTCATTGCGTTTTCCAAATAGCTTCTTATTAATAGATACATATGATTCTATAAATGCGATTAAAAAAATTATCAAAAATAAAATTAAATGTAATGGTGTAAGAATTGATAGTGGCAATTTACCTATTTTATGTAAGAAAATAAGAAAAATTCTTGATAGTTCTGGTTATAATAATACCAAAATAATGGTTAGTGGGGATCTTAATGAATTCATTATAAAAAAATTAAATAAAGAAAATATACCTATTGATTATTTTGCAGTAGGTACTGAATTGATGACATCTAAAGACGATCCAGTTTTAAATGGTGTCTATAAATTAGTTGCTATAAAAAAACCATATAATGACAATAAAACATATAAAATAGAATATAAAATGAAAAAAACTCTAAATAAGATCTCATTTCCTTGGCCTAAGCAAATTTTCCGAGTTATAAAAAACAACAAAATATATCATGATATTTTAGCACTTGAGAACGAAAAGGTAATGAATGGAGAACCACTTCTGAAACCATTTATAACAAATGGCAAGATTATAACACATCTTCCAACTTTAGATGAAATAAAGGAATATCATAACCAACAAGTTAAAATTTTACCTGAAACATTCAAAAATATTGATAAAAATATGTCTTCTTTTCCAGTGTATATAAGCACAAAATTAAAAGAAATTATTAAATCGATGGAATAAGAATATTTAAGTGTTAAATAAATATTACAAATAGGAAACTAATGGTATTGTCAAATTTGAATAAAAAGAGATATGGGATCTTAGTGATTGATATGTTATATGATTTTATTCATGGTGAATTAGGATCTACTAATGTCAAGAAAATAATACCAAATATTAATTCATTATTAGAATTTGCGAGAAATGCTAACATTCCAATACTATTTTGTAATGATTCTCATGATTCTACTGATAGGCAATTAGAAATATGGGGACCACATGCAATGAAAGGTACAAAAGGATCCCAAGTTATACCAGAATTAAAAATTCAACCTAATGACTATATTGTCTTAAAAAATACCTACAGCGCATTTTATAAAACTGATTTAAAAAAAATACTAGATAGTCTTTATTCTGGAAAAGGTGTTAAATCTATAATATTCACAGGAATTCATACTGATATATGTATTCAACATTCAGTGTATGATGCGTTCCTTAGTGGTTATAACATCATTATTGCAGAAGATGGCGTTAGTTCTCTAAACATTAAAAAACATAATGAAGGCATTAATTATATGAAGAGTAATTATTCAATTCAAATACAAACAATTGAAAAACTCCTTTCAGATTTGAATAAAAATACAATTAAAAATAATGATAATAAATAGTAATAATATAAAATATTATAATTTAAAATTGCTACTCGAACTTGGTTATTATACTAAATCAATATTTGAAGATACCAAATAAAAAGTAATTATATTATTTATTATTATTTATCCTTTTAACATTACTTAAAAAATTGCGGTTAATGATAATATTTATATATTTTAAATAAATCAAATATTATATGGTTACAAAAAGTTCAACTTTATTTCTAATATCGATATTGTCTGTTTCAATATTGATTTATTTTAACGTAGAAAATAATGATATTTATGCACATCATGTTATCAAAGAAATAAACGTAGCCGAAAGACCAATGAAGATGTCTTTAGATGAACCATTATTGTTTGTATCAAATTTAGGTGAACCTGTAATATCAATAATAAGTACAGTTTCTAACAATATCGTATCAAATATTAATACAACTGAAGGTATAATTGATGTAGAAGGAATAAATGATAAAAATAAAGTATATGCGGCAACATTTCAAAGCGGTGAAATTGAAGTTTATGACATAACAACTAAAGAATTAATAACCACAATTCCTATCCCAGATTCAGTAATATCTTATCCTCAAAGATTAGCAGATACTGTATTGGTAACTCCAACAATAGTAACTGGAGGATGGTCACTAGATTATAATCCTAATAATGAAATGTTATATGTAGCAAACTTAAATACTGATGAGATAACAGTGATAGATACAAATACTGACAAAGTTGTTAAAAATATACCAGTTCCAGCTAATCCATCTACTGTAAAAGTCGATCCACTTACCAATAAAATCTTAGTTACAAGCATTGCTGCAAATAAATTAACTTTTATTTCTGGAGAAACAAATGAAATACTAGATACAATAAAAATAGGAATTTCCCCATGGAATATCGCGATCAATGAAAATGAACATTTAGCATATATAACAAATAGAAATAGTTTTCATCTTTCTGTTGTAAATACCATAGATCACAAAATAATTGGTAACATACCTATTGGTGAGCAAGCACAATCAATAGCTGTAGATGAGAATGAAAATAAGATTTATGTATCTTTTGATGAGCAGGATAAAATTGTAAAAATCAACGGGAAAAATAATGAAGTAGAAACAATAATAGAACTTAATAACAAAATTCCTAGCGATATAGTAGTAGATCCTATTTCTCATAATTTATACGCATCTCTAAAATTTAATAATGATATATTAATTATAGGTCCTGAAACATATTCAATAAAACTTCCTGTGGTAACAAAAGAGGCTCCAATTATATTTGTAGGTGATCTAATATTACATGGACAAGATGTACAAACAGAAAACTTGGTACTACAATATAAAAATTTGACATCTTTTGCGATGCTAGATAACGAAAATAATACTCTAACAATGGAAGTTACTTCTTTGGATGGAGGAGAATTACAAATTAGTTTACCTAGATCTATATTAGATTCTACAGAAAATGGTGTTGATACAGAATTTTTAGCCTTGTTAAATAACGAAGAAATACGAGTTAAAGAGACAAAGTTAAAAGATGAATCTACAACATTGCAAGATAGAGTGATAACTGTATTTATTCCAAAAGGCGATCAAAGATTAGAAATCAAAGGAACAACTTCTCTTAATAATACATTAATACAATTTCTAGAATTTAAATAGATAATTGCTCTACTATTTTTATTATTAATTTTATATACTTATTTGGTCGTGTTAATTCAAGATAATTTCCACCTCATTCCATTTCTTTTTTTATAGTTATTGGCTATTATGAAGTAACAAGATATGCGTGGGCTAGGCACAATTAGAGAAACCGCTTAAGATGATGACATGGATCGATAGCTCATTCATTCACTAGGTTGTATTTTCTGGATTTACCATAGATGTGACATGCATAGTCAATGCTATATTATATACTAAATAATATAAGATATTACATACCACTACATCCACCTTCCAAGGGCGTAGTATAAACACTGAGATATAGGTTCATTCACAGCCTCACTCTCATCTAGAGTATGTTAACTTTGAATCTAGCCCATACATGAAAGGGTTTGTACCAAATAAATATTATCATATAGTCACAGCCAAAAGTAGTATTAATAATAATCAAGTTTATTCAAGAAATATAGTTTAATTTTATGGATATCAACAAAAATATTACAGCAACAAAAAAATCGTATTTTTATGATTTTTAAAGATAAAACGATAATAAAATAAAAAATAATAATAACAATAGGAATAACTAAATTATAAAATGGATCTTTCTAAGCTCACTGTAAATACTATCTCTGATGATGCAATAACATTAGATGCTACAAATACAATTTTGGATGCTAGAAACGTTATGATGAAATATAATATCAGTAGAGTAGTTATTGTAAGTAAAAAAGGTTTAGTTGGAATAATTACAGAAAAAGATATTGTAAATTTTATATATTCTTCCAATTTTAATCGTCGTCCTAATGAAATAAAATTAAAGGAAATTATTAAGGATAAGAAACCTATTACTGTAGATGCTAATACACATTTAAGAACATGTGCAAAATTAATGCTAGATAATAACATTAGCTCACTTATTGTAACTAGAAAGAATTCAAAAGAAATAGGAATAATCACCAAAACAGATATCGTAGAACATTATTCTAAATATTACAAGAGGATAAACAAAGTCAAAGATTATATGACTACTATTGTTCTTTCGATTTCAAAAAATGAATCGGTAAATGAAGCAATGAGGATTTTATTAGACAATAAAATTTCCAGATTATTAGTGATTAATAATGATAAACTAATTGGAATAATTACCATACGAGATCTGATGCCGATCACTAGTTTAGTAGGCTTAGGATATGAACAATATAAAAAAAATCAATTCACTTCAAATATTTCTACGATTGGAATTAAGGGATTTATCTTGGTAGAAGACATTATGAATAATGATTTAATAACAATATTTAGGACTGATGATCTAGCAGAAGCAGCAAAAATTATGGTTAGAAAAAGAATAAGTGGATTACCAGTAGTAGATAAAAATGAAAAATTAAATGGAATAATAACAAAAACTGATATAGTTAAAGCTTTTTCTGAGACTTAGATTTATAAAATATTTGGAATTTAATGATCTATAATTTTTGATTAAAGAGGTATAAACAATGGTTGTTGTGATAACAGTTATATAAATTACAATAAATTTGCTATTAAGTATTATGATATAATATAATTATTTGTACAAATTTTCAGTATCGACTGCAATTATCTAACAATCTAATTCGCTCTAGTTCTACAAAACTCAAACATTTTACATTAAAGTCTATATTAGAAACATAACTACTGAAGACATAATACTATTGTTAACATTATAAAATTTGTTTATTGAATTTTAACTATTTCAATTACCATATTTTACTCGTTTTTTATTTTTCATAAAACATCCTTTCATAACTATATCCCATGGTGTAACTATCCTGTCTCTTCCTTCTATAATTAAATATGGATTTTTACGGTCTGATAATAGTTTAGCCGCATTTTTTATCAAAGTATCTTCCTTTATTTCTAATCCGGGATTTATTTGTAGATTATTTTCAATTTTGAATTTTGTGATTATTTTTTCATTACCTTTTTTCCTATCTTGATCTTTATTGATATTCATTTGATTAATACTAGCAGATTTTCTTAATTTTGGACTTAGAAGTAATTGAAGTATGTTTCTATCATTAATTAAACCTATAATATTAGATCTTTTATCCCTAACACCTAAGTTTCTTACTCCTTTTCTTAACATAAGTGATGTTGCATCACTTATATAATCATCAACTTGTAATGATATTAGTTCAGAACTGATTTCTTTGACTGGACTATTTTTTATTTCCTCTAAATCAATTAAATTATTTATACTAGAATTGAAATTATTGTTAAATTTTTTTATTTCACTAAAAAATTTTAAAAAATCTCTGACAGTTATAAATGCTAGTACTTTATTATAAATAATATCATTATTTTTTATAGTTTCTATTAACGGAATAAAAGCAAATTTTGTTTTTCTAAATATTTCTATGACATCCATAAAATTTGAATTAATTCCTATAATCTCGTTTTCGGTTATTTTTTCCATTATGTCATTTGCTGTTATACGATTTAGACATTCTGGAAAATATGTTACTGGTTCAGATAATTCTGGGTTAATAATATTTATCATAATATGTTTACCTCCTATTCTTCCCAATAATTCTCCTGTATCTTTATCTATTTGGTATGGTTTTTTTTCCATTTTTTTGCGAGTTTTGATTCTATTAAAAACAAACAACCCATCTACATATATTTCTGGTCCAATTGCATAAAATGTGGCTATTTGAAATAAATTTGTGTCTGGATAAACAGATAGAAAAGGACGTTGAAAGATATCTGGAAATAATATCCTAATACTAGCAAGATCATCTCTTTGAAATTTATCTGAAGTCAATATTCATTATTATTGTTGAAAGATTATTTAAATAATTAGAATGAAATATTCTGTCGAAAACATCATAGCTAACTAAATTCTACAATTATTATTGTATTGTACAAACAATCAAAATATGTTAGATTAACAAAACAATTATTTCATATATTAAAAAATTATAGAATTTCCAAATATCTATAAAAAGAGTAATCAAATATTCACAATATTGCAACACATAGTGTTAATTACAATAAGGGAATATGAAAGAAAAAGTTATCGTATTTTTACAGACTAGTTAGTTGAAGCATATTATTAGAGATTATTTTTACAACTATCAAAAATACTACATTAAACAACATTACAAAAGTTTACAAATAGGATTAACAGTGATACTAGGAAAGATATTTCATAATTCATTTATTTACAAATACAAACAATGTTTTTGCTGGAATAGATTCAACTGGGTGAAAAATAACAAATGCATCTCAATATTATACAAGTAGAATAAATCAAAGAAGTATGTTAAATTATCTATACTGATTGATGTTCTATAACAAATAATATTTTGTAGCATCAAGATAAAACCATCTCCAACATGACATGATACTAGAGATTTTAAACCAAAAATAACAAAAATATCAAAAATAATACCATTCTATGTTGTTGTAACAGATAAAGTATATGATATTGAAGAAAATGATGTACTTGTAAGAGAACAATTACAAGGATTTAGTATTATACTACCGAGATATGATGATTTATCTGCTTGGAAAACTCGTGGAAGGTATGGAGAGGAGATGAAACGAAATGATTGTTACAACAAATTACTATACAGTCAACGAAACAAAGATGAAACCATAATATCAGTCATAAAAAGATTGTTAACATATAGAACCTAGAATAAAGAATGCAAAACAGAGAATTGATATTCAGCTATATAGCCTATAATCTTCATGACTAATTAAATTAGTTATAGTTAAATGGTTTCTAGAGACAGAAATTATAAATAAACTGGACTATTACCTGAAAATTAGAGATATAATTCAAATCATGTTACTAAAATCATTTCAAATATTTTAAATATTGCCAATTAAGATCAAAAAATGATATTAATAGTAATGAATAGTCACAATAAACTTATAATAATTGGATCTGGACCAGCAGGATTAACATCTTCTATATATGCCGCAAGAGGAGGAATAGAACCTTTAGTTATAACAGGGAATGAACCAGGTGGCCAATTAATGTACACTTCAGAAGTCGAGAATTTTCCAGGTTTTGATGAACCTATATTAGGTCCTGTTTTAATGGAAAAAATGCGAAAACAGACTGAACGATTTGGAACTCGGTTTGTAGATAATGCCATTTCATCAGTTGACTTTTCATCTAAACCATTTTGTGTAAGAGTTTCCAACTCGGATAAAAACAATAGTAATAAGAAAGAATATTTTGCAGATTCTGTTATTATTGCTACAGGAGCTTCAGCTAAATGGTTAGGTTTAGAATCAGAGGAAAGATTAAGAGGAAAAGGAGTTTCATCATGTGCCACATGTGATGGTTTTTTTTTCAAAGGCAAAGAGGTCATAGTAGTTGGTGGTGGTGATACCGCTGTAGAAGAAGCATTATTCTTGGTAAAATTTACAAAGAGTGTTATGATTGTTCATAGACGAAATAAATTAAATGCATCGGTAATAATGCAACAGAAAGCATTTGGAAATGAAAAAATATCTTTTCGTTGGAATACTATAGTTGAGGATATAATTGGTAATAATAAAGTAGAAGGTGTACGAATTAAAAATATAATTACAGAACAATCATCTAATATCAGAACTGATGGGATATTTGTGGCAATAGGACATAGACCCAATACAGATTTGTTTAAAGGACAAATAGAACTTGATGAAAGAGGTTATATAAAAAAATATGAAGAAAGTAAAACTAACATTGATGGAGTTTTTGTGGCCGGAGATGTATATGATTACAAATATAGACAAGCTGTTACTGCTGCAGGTTCAGGCTGTAAAGCTGCTTTGGATGTCATAAAGTATCTCGAATCAAAAAAGTAATAATCTATATGAACAAAAAGATAAACTAGATATCCATTATTATTATTTTGTTATTATCGTTTTCATTCATTATTGATAAAGTATTACTTTTTAAAAAACTTCGTTATTTGTGTAATGATTACTTTTTAAGAAGGCGCGAGATCTTTTCTTTGATATTAATTTTAGATTTATAAAATAGTTTTTTGTTCAATATTATTATTATAATTATAGTAATTTAATAAAAAATCTATTTTTTCGAATATATAAAATAGACAAAGATATTGAAAATCAAAACCTATGAAATAATGATGTAAAAAATATTGTTCAAGTTATTTATAATAAAATAAAATCAATAATATTACATAGCAGTCAAGAACTAAATTTTTTAGTATTGAAGCGATATTAGTTGAACATATAAATATAAAAAGATTGAAATTCATAGACAATATACAAAAAATAATAATTTTGAGATTATTATTAATCATAATAAATGTAAAAACTGGTCATACATCGCTATAGAATTAATAATTATTATTTTTAAAGAATATGGTATAGATTATGAAATGCGATCTACCTCTAACTCAATTCGTATTATTATTTTTTGATCGACATCTTGTAACTCATTAAATTGCAACCTATATTCAATATTTTTACTCATTGATGATAAAAATTTGCAAAATAAAAAGCATAGTAAACTATATTTTAGATTCTTAAATTGGATTTATTTCTTACGAGATCTATATCTTGACATAGCTAATAATATTCTATCATTTTTATCTTTCTCAGATAAATATCTGGCATAATCTGAAGCAGTAACAATACCTAGTAATTGATTATCTTTAACTATCGGTAATCTTCTGATCTCATATTCTATCATAAGTTCCGCAGCTGTGTAAATAGGCGTTTCTGGTTGTATGGTTATTAATGGTTTTGACATTATTTCATTAGCTGGAGTAGTCTTCGGATCCTTCCCTTCAGCTACTATTTTTCTTGTTATGTCTTTTTCAGTAATTATTCCAATAGGTTTATCATTATCTTTCTT
>JBNAIF010000178.1:0-3564 GCA_050043595.1 Nitrososphaeraceae archaeon
TTCAATTTCTCAAATCAATGTTACAACATATCTTTAGATTTGACTAGAGTATAAAATAAATCAATATTATTTTCAGATAGATTGACAGGATTTTACTTATGTACTTTAGATTTTATTGGCAATTAGACTGTTAGAAAATATGGATTTATAGTAGATGCATCAAATTTAGTATTATTAGTTGTAGACGAAATAGAAGAAAAGATAAAATTATTATAGTAGAATTGGTCAATCCTTTTTATGATTTTGATAGCGTCGTTTATTTACAACATAATTCTAGATAATGAAACATTAATGGGACTAACAAACGAATTTTAAAATACTGTAATGATAATATATTTACAAAATGCAATTTTATAGTAGACAAACGAAACCCAGAACTTGTAGATTAAGAATAAGACATTGTGAGTAGAATTATTTAGACAAATTTACGAATAATATTCACAACTTTTGGAACATGAAATAAAAGATAAAAATAAAGTTTGACATATGATTTTCAAGTAAAAAATATTTTTAAAATGATCTGAAATTATCATTTTTTATGTACACATAAAAATAAAAATTTTATTACGATTGTGCCCAATTATGACTACAATCTTTACATGTTCCTCTGAAGCCATTATATTCAGGTTCCCAATAAATAATAATGCCTTCTTCCTTAAACAAATCTTTTTGATAAATACATACATTTTTTCCAAAGAATTTATCTAAATCTATTTCATTATCATGATTCATTACTATATAAATAAAATTTATCCTTTTATTTTTTTACTTTAATACATAAAGAAAATATTTATCATTTCAATTCTATGCTACAAATAATAATAGAAAAAACATCTTTGTGAGGATTATAAATTACTGAATCAAGAAAAGGTATTGACAAGTCCACGATTATTCTATAGATACAAGTTGTATATAGATGAATGGGTTTGGATTGGAATGAGTTCGTGTAATAATAATTATCAATAGATAGTCATACACTAATTGTATGATAACCAGTCGAACCATTTGGAAAAGGCTTGTTTATTTCAGATGTTTGGGTTTTTCCAGTTTTATCTGTAGCTCTAACTACAATTTTATAATTTTTTACTCCTGGTGGTGTAAAACCTGATGTCCATAATACCCATGTGTATTTCGAAAGTGGTTCTTTTATTTGAGCTGTTTTCCAAGTTTCTCCGCCATCAACACTTACCTCTATCTTTGATATTCCTCTATCACCACCAAAGGCAATACCTGCAATTGGAACTTTCTCATCTTCAGATTTAGCAGCGGTTAATGACATCTCGTCTAATCCTCTGAATCTATTCCTAATTTGGGCTTTACCTGGAATAACTATTGATGAACTAGTATTATATTCGGCAACATTATCCCATCCATTTCTCTGCCAATATCCTTGATACACATCGTTAACCAATTCTATCTCTGTTATCCATTTTGGATTCATCATTCCATACAGACCTGGTACTATTGCTCTTACGGGAAAACCATGCTTATTGGTTAACGTTTCTTTATTCATTTCATATGCTAATATTGTACCATCCATAAGACCCTTATTCAAAGGGATACCAACATCATAACCATCAGAACATCTAAAAACTATATATACTGCATTCTGACCAACTTGTGCTTTCTCCAAAATATCTTTAAGGCGTACTCCTTTCCACAATGCGGTTCCTATAAGATCTCCACCTATTTTGTTACTTATACATGCTAATGTTGCATATTCTTCGACTACAGGCATGGATTTAATATCATCATATCGTAATTCTAAAGGATTCCCAACATTACCTTTTATCTTTAAACTCCAGGAATTTACATCTATTTCTGGAGTAATAGGACTTATATCTATTTTATAGAATAGATATGTAGGAGTTACTTCTGAGCCAATTAATTGTTCTAAGTAAGGATCTTGGAATTCTGGTGGTATTGATGATGATTTTGGTAATAGATCAATAGCATCTGATTGAGTAGTTGGTACATCATTTGTAGAAAATAGACGAGTCAATCCAAATAGTATTATAGGTATAGATATAGTAGAAACAAAAAGTAAACGTAAAAATTCTTTCCTATCGTAATTCACTTGGCTGTTTACCGAATCTACTGCTTTTTTTTGGATTGATTCTTTTTTATCTTTTGTTTCGTTTTCTTGTTTGAAAAATAATGAAAAAATTAAACCGAATGCTATCTGTGTTGGAAGAAAAGACAAAACAATAACTTGAATTGATGTTGCTTCGACTCCGCTTCTAGATTGAATTATTAGTTCTATGATTAATGTCAATATAATAAAAAATGCAAAAGTAATAGAAAATGATGTTAAAAATTTTATGATATATTTCTGTAATTTTAGTTTTGCAAATAAATTGCCTAAAAGTATTCCAAATAGCCCAAATACAATTATTGTAACTATAATAGAACCTGCAAATGCAGAATATTTTGCAGCAGGCCCCAAAGTTTCAATAGCCTGTGATTCAAATTCACCGGGAGTTAACGAAAACAATAATTCTGATCCTATCTCTGGGAGAAACAAACCTACACTAAATTCTCTAAGCATAATAGAGATAGCAATAGAAAAAAGACCTACACCAACACCTAATGCAAAAAAATACAAATGGTTTTTAGATCTTCGGGCCATATAATTTATCACTAGATAAATAAAATTTTCTTTAATAAAATATTTTTTATTGTAAACTCAAAAGTTTGATTTTGTTTTTTCAAATTTCCTCAATTTTTTTTAAATAAAACTATTCATCCTTCTAATTCATAGTAAAATTCATTTTATCAACCATTTCAACCATTCTTACAATATCAGATAGTTCTTTTTCATGCATCTTTATTGCATCACTAGTAAAATTCAGCTGCATTAATGCTCCATCAATATCTCCTTCTTTTATGTCCATTGTTGCCAAAATTAAGTGCATTTTTGCATTTTCTAGTGGGACGCCAAATGTCATATTAGTTCCAGGCATAGTCATTTTTAGCTTTGATATAATTTGTAAATCAGAAATATTTTGTTTAGTTTGTCGATCTTCAATTGAGTTAGCATTATTAATAAAAAAATAATGAGTTGATATTAATATATTAAACAAAATTATTATTGATATTGAAATCATTTTTATAGTTACTAAAAATCGTTGATTCAATATATAATAATTTGATAAATCTTATTTAAAGATAATCCCATTATATAATTTTTTATCGAGTTTGGAGATAATTTTGTAATTATGTACTATTATTTTATATATTTGACTTTCTTGAAGTTAACAAAATATATTTCAAATTTCTTATGTGAATAATAAAATATTTTATTTGGATATCAAAACATAAATTGGTTTTTTTACTGGATCTTAAAATGACATATAACAATATATGATTAAACAGTATAAAATTAAAATTATAAATAGTATGAATATTTCAATAATTATTAATATAAAAAATTATGTCAAGAATTTCAAATTTATATCATTCAGTTGAAACTATATCTACCAAACTAAAAAAAAATATTTATCTTAAACCTAATTCCGAAATATTAAATACTAATGAGAGCTTAGGTCATGTGTTATACAATAG
>JBNAIF010000179.1:0-6307 GCA_050043595.1 Nitrososphaeraceae archaeon
GTAAAATCAGAATTGCGTATAATTATAAACATGCTGTATTCGAAAACAAAAAACTTTAACTATTAACCTATCATAATATTTTCTATAAATCAAACATCCTAGCCTGAAACTAAATCTCAATAACGTAATATTACTCCGTAAATCTAGTCATAACAAAATACACTAATTAAATGAGGCAATTTTAGTTCCTAATTTATTACCTTAAATATTTTTACTATTGTAAATATTCCAAAAAATTATTTCGAATAACTATTGATATAGGAGATTTTTTATTTGCTACTTTTTTTACTATTCAGCAAATAATCATTTAATGCTTCAATTACAATATCAGTGAATGCTTTTCTATTATCAATTAAAATATGTTTTAATTCTCATAGTACTATCTGGTATTATTATAGTAGTTTTAACTTTATTATCTTTTCCTTCTTTGATAATAATGCTCCACTTTCTTCAATCCACTTATGTATATTTTCATTCACCAGTTAATACGTATTGCTCTATATCTGTAAAACCAGATATCTTTATTTATTCTATGATATATTGTGATTATAAAATATGAGATTAAATATACTTAGACACATTGACTATGATATTCAAGTCTTTTTATTTATTAGATATAATGTCTATACTGAAGTCATAAAAATTAAATATCATATGGTTAAATATATACTTGAAATTGTAATATGACTGAATATAAACAGTTCAAGTATTATTTTGATAAAAAATTAGCAAAACTTCTTTCCGACAAAATTGTAAAGGTATATCCAAAATTTCAAAAACAAAAATTCATAGAGAAAGTAAATACTAAAGTCAATAATTTAGAACTAAAAGATCGTATTGAAGTAATAACTGATGCATTACATGAATTTTTACCACTAAAATATAACGAAGCGATAAAAATTTTACTACAAATACTTGGTAAACCAAATGAAAATGAAACTGGTATGTTCAAGGAAGGATATTGGATAATGCCTGTAGCATTTTTTGTTGAAAAGTATGGAATCAATGATTTCAAGATTTCTATAGCGGCAATATATCAAATTACTCAAAGAAACACAGGAGAATATGCAGTTCGTCCATTTCTTGTGAAATATCCTACAGAAATGCTTAAAATAATGCTAACCTGGTCAAAAAATGAAAATGTTCATGTTCGTAGATTGTCGTCTGAAGGACTTCGACCTAGATTACCTTGGGCAAAGAAATTAGAACAATTCATTAATGATCCTACACCCATACTTCCAGTATTAGAAAATTTAAAAGAAGATTGCTCTATATTTGTTAAAAAATCAGTTGCAAATAATCTAAATGATATTTTGAAGGATAACTATGATGTTGGAATAAAAGTATTAAAAAAATGGTCTTTAAGCCATAATAAAAATACTAGATGGATAATAAAACATGCTTTGCGCAATGAAATTAAAAAAGGAAATTCTGAAGCTAAAAAAATAGTGAAAGATGTATTATAAAGAAATTACTAGTTGTGATTCATTAAATTAAATAGTTAACTCAATTTAAATATGAACTACTTTGTTGCTTAATTCTAGATTGCAAAAATATTTAGCTAACTAATAGTAGTCATATCATGTAAACTGGAAAAAATATAATTAATCTTTCGTGAAATTAGGTTAAGTATTTCTCACTTTTGATGTTATTGATAATTGTAATTCTGAACTAGGTGTAATGAATAAATACAATAGAGGTACAAAATTTTCAAATCTCGATGATTTTTTAAATTAATTGTCTATATGAAAACATATTCTTATCTCCAATATATACCAACTAAGATGTAGTAAGATAACATGTTTTCAATACATTGTTATCAATTCCAGCTCATAGCAGAATCTGTAGGAAAATAACATATATACATCTAAATTTATGATAATTTTACAATTACAATTGGTGTTACAAGTATAAAAGGTACAAGCAATAGTGAATGAATAAATCAAAAAAGGAATGTAAAAAAAGGAAGCTATTCCAAGATATACATAACAAATGATATTAAGAAAAAAGAGAATTTTATCATCTCATGTAACTAGTAAATAAGTTCTTGACTGAAAAGTACATCTAAAATTAATAGATAATAGGACAATAAAGCAAAATATACTAGTGAATGAAGTGATTGCAGAGAACGCATATCATAATAACAAAAATTTTCAATATCTATTATTTCAAACAATTAAACCAATATTACCTACAAGAAAGAATTCTATTTTTAAAAAGAACAATCATCATTTTAGAAACAAGAATGTAAATATGTAAGGAAACATTTATCAAAATTATGGCGATAGTGTCTACAATGTACAGAGATCAATTGTAGAATATTCATTCTCATGTATCAAGATAGTTTTTGATGACTATATTGAGTTCAAGTTTTTCTATTACTTTTGTTTAACTAAATAATTGTATAAAATTTAATATTTTTTGGGTATATGTATGATAAAGCTACATAAACCAAATAGATCGTGTTTTATTTCTTAGATGTCATATAAAAGATCAAGAAAAAAATTGACACAGACAATAATCAAAGATAATAATAAATACAGTAAATAGCGATCTAGTTAAATATCAATTTTCTTAAATAATATCGATCATTATAGCAATTAGATGAAAAGATGGGTGAAGACAAATGTCATGTCATTCCTGTGGACCTATTTTGGTCCACACCTTTTCTGTATCTTTATTTAGATTTTATTCTATAGACGATTACTATATAAAAAAATGTGAGAGGGAACTTAAATGAATGTGCTAAAACAAAATAATCATATAAATTGAACCTGAATATATGCACTAGATCTACAAGAATTCAAGATTTTAGATATTTAATTTATTCAGAAGCAGGCGAATCTGTAAAAAAAATTAACAGATTAGCAATAAAATATATGAAACATTAAACATATTCATAAATATGTATTTATACTCAAGTCACAGAAAGTAGTTATTACAACATCTAGTCTTATAGATGATATTCAGTAGAGTTTAACTAATTGTTAAGGATTTTATATATTGGTAATTGCTCAAATTAAACTGCATGCAAATGAATGCTTGAGAACAGTAAAAGAACTAATTTCAAATTATGAAAAATATAGAAAATACCTAATTATGTAGCTTCTGACTTAATATTAAGGGAAAAAACTAATGCAGGTGTAGCATATATTAAGAATCCCTTAGATTATTATATATTGTTTAGAATCATAGAATTGTTTATGAGTATACTTTATAACATTAATATTTACCACAATATAGACACTGTAGCTGTCTTTAGAGCCAGTATTATAATATGATTTTATTTTTTAAATTCTATTGTTTTAGAAAGGTTTAAAGAGATTAATGTTATCTAATATTAATACTACTAATGAGACACTCTAACAAGATAACTTCAATTTGTGTCATGGCTCTACTCTCAATCATGGCATATTCTTTGACTGATCTTTCAGATATGAATTTTCAAGATAGAATGGCATACGCAGGAATTGTATCAGATTCTGAAATTATATTAGATAATCAATCAACTCAAAAATTTACACTCCAAAAGTATACCAAAGAACATTTTAATATAGCAGTTGACACTACTGTACCGAAAACAATAGAACCTGGAACACAGGGTACTGTTTCCGGATTTACTACTAATGCTATTCATCAGGGAATTGTACATCTCTATTATAATTATGGGAAAAATTATACGGCAGAATTTAGTTCATATTTTAATCCCGATGATTTTGCAGATAAATGCACTGACAAAACAGGCTCTTCTGATATATCTATTTCTTGTTCGCATTCAACTCATTCAATTAAATTCACTATCAAAGATACGACTTCATAAAATCAAACCAATTACAATTTTTATAAGTTATAATTTTACTTCTTTATTCACTAACTAGTCTTTTAGGACCTACATTATAAACTAAGCAAAACAACTGATGTACAGTAGATATCAAAACAAAAATCTAAAGACAATTATTTATTCTAGTAATTATTATTCCAATAATTATATCTAATCTACTGTTAATTTAGATGAAATTTTATATAAAAATTGATAACATCATTTTTGGATGTAAAGAAAAAAACTAAAGAAATAAGGAAAGATCAAAGACAGATATCTGCCTAGAATTATTATTTTCTTAAAATAAAACATTTTTTTAGAGTGTTTAAACTGCGAATTAAAAATAAAAGAAAATAAATTTCAAGATAAATGTAGTTATTATTATTTAGAAGAAAATCAATAATAGTAGAAATTCAGAATTTCTAAAAAAAATAAAAGAAAACATAATTCCATATGTTAAATAAATTATTTACTAAAGATGAATTATTTTTATATTAAAACATGAATAATAAAAAAGAAATACAATCATATTGTCTCTAATAGAAGATCTTAATACCCAAGTTATTAATTATTAAACACATATAGTTAAAAAAAGAGGTGAAATTCTTAATGAAGAAAAAATGGAAACAATTTGATCTTCTTAACTTATTCTTTGCTCTATGTAAGACCCGCATTATGAACATCATCTTAAAAAAGAATGATGTTTAAGGCACATAATATGTAATTTCTATAATTGTGTTCAAATCAAATCAGATGAAATATGAAGAATTATGGAATAATTCAAATCAAAAAATTGTATCTAAATAATTTATCTGTATCAATCTCCATATTTTATTATTAGTGAGAGAAAGTATACGAAGTCACATAAAGCCTTAGTATCATATCTTAGTGACAAAGAATCACTAGAATAAGAAATAAAAATCAGAAAGAAACTAAACCCAATATCGACATAGAGAATTTAAATAAATATAATGAACGGAAAATAATATTAGAAAGATTTTACTCTCTGTCTTTACTATGAAAAAAATATTATCATTACTTTTAGCAATAAGTGTTATTCCTGTGATGTTATTGTCAACAACAAACAATGTTTATGCACAAGAAAATGAAACAGATCACTTACCTAAATTCTTTGCAATACAACACGCACAATCAGGTTCACTATCTAAAATAAATGATACTGCATATTCTCGAGTTAAATGAAGTATCAGATAAGACAATTTTGTTCTCTGATAGACCCGACAGAATTGTAACTTCTGTTAATACCTCTAACTTCATAGGTAATTGGTCAGTAGGAAAAAATAGCTATACAGTTGATGCGCCTAATGCTGTTTTAGTTGTGGATGAACAGGAAGGACAACAAGACGTTGCTATCATTGAATTGTTTAATCCAATTTATGATTCTACAAATAAAGCGTTAAAATATGATGTTACACCAGACAATGCTACTTTTATTGATTTACCAAGTGAATTTGGACAATCTACAATAGTAATAGATACTGACCCACAGACACATCATAAAATTGATGGAAATTAATTCCAATGGTGTATCATCTACTAAATAAACATCTGCACATTGATTCAGTTAAGTTACTGAAAGTATATACTTGTTTAAACTGAAATCTACAAGAATTGATAAAAAGAGTTGAAAACAGAAAAAACCAGATTGGGATATCTTTATTTCCCTCATTTTCTATATTTCATTCTCAAGAACAGAAAATATCATTAAAAACTTTACGGGATACTCTATCAAAATAAAAAGTTAGGATTGAATAATTTCTCTTTTTGGTTAAAAACAAACTGATCTTTTGGTGTTTTCATATGAATAAATATAAGTTATCCAAGAAATATTTTTACATGTATCCAACAAATAAAATAAAGTGATATATTCTGGTTGGGATCCAAATTGCTTGTAAGATTAACTATGCAATACATATAGTTAACCTGTAGTCCTACTACTCTTCTCATTATATCTTTTGACACTTTTGTCTCTAAATATTACAAAGTGTTTTAAATTAAAAAGAACGATATTATAGTTATGGATGATATAATAAATAAAGTTTAAATTAATCAAAACAAAATATTTCTAAATAGAGATCTAAACATATTATCCACTTTTCCTTTAGACACCAAAAATATAGACAAATTATATTAACAAAGCAAAAAATAATTAACAGTTCATCAAGAACTGGAAGAAAATCTTAAAAAAGAGCAGAAGAGCGATGTTTAGTTATAAATCAAAATAACTAATTAGTATTAATACTTTAATTTTTCTAAAATCATTACTTAATTAATTATCTGCATTCAGGATCATATAATCTTGACTAATTTTTATATAAATCAACTATGTTTTAGATTTGATCTAAATTTTTAACAATCTAAAAAGAGTGATTTTCTAATTTTGGGTATTCTTCTTCAATTTTACGTACATTACTCCATTTTGTTCTAACAAATGATGGAAATTCAGCATATCTATTAGCTTTTCTA
>JBNAIF010000180.1:0-3667 GCA_050043595.1 Nitrososphaeraceae archaeon
CTATTATTATCAATTTTTCGATACCGAAAATTTTGTGAATTGAATCGAGAAATTAGTACAAAATTTTTTTATATAATATGCCTAGATTAAGTAATATGTTAAAAGATATAAAAAGAAATGATTTGAATAAATTGTCTAAAAATGAACTATTAGAAATTAGAAAAGAAGTTTTGAAAGAATTTAAAACTAATAGTCACCAAAATAAAAAATTACAGCTGGAAAAATTCCAAAATCCTAGATCTGAAGATCTTGTAAAAATACTACGAGATGTTGAAGAGGTAATATATGGTGTAGATGACAGAAAGGAATCATACGAGGTGACTGATCCTAAAATCAAGGCAAATATAAATAGCACGGTTTGTCTTATTCGCAAAAGTGATTTAATAGATAATGGAAATGGAACTTCAACCATTAAAACAAGGAAATTTGGAACATCAAGAAATTTATGCAATGAAGAAAAATTTTATGACCAACCTATTGCTCCATTTTGTTCTGGCTTTCTAGTAGCAAATGATATGATCACTACTGCAGCACACTGTGTAGATAATTCACAAGATCTTGAAGGTATTAGATTTATTTTTGGGTATAAAATGAAAAATCCAAATGAAGCACATACTATTATCGATAATTCTGAAATTTATGAAGGACAAAGTATAGTAAAACGGGTACTTGATGGAAATGGATCTGATTGGGCAATTATTAAATTAAAGAATTCTGTAAGTGGAGATCATAAACCTGTGGTCTTACAAAAACAAGGAAAAATAGCAGACAACGAATCAGTATACGTTATAGGACATCCTGTAGGTCTACCAATGAAATTTGCAGATGGCGCAAACGTAAAAATCAATGATTCTAAATCATTCTTCGTGTGTAATCTTGATACATACGGCGGAAATTCTGGTTCACCTGTTTTTAATTCTTTAACTCATGAGGTAGAAGGAATACTAGTTAGAGGCGAAACAGATTTCATAATGCAAAATGGGTGTTATAAATCAAAGGTATGTCCACAAAATCCTGTTGATCCAAATCCTGATAATCCTGCTAACGTATGCAGGGGAGAAGATTGTACTAGAACTAGTGAATTTTTAGATTATGTATAATCTAATCTTGAACAAACATTCAAACAAACAATAATCTTAATTTTATATATTTATTGTATATTTTATTTATCTATCTCTATATTCAATAATCTTATTTTTAATTTTTAGTTTTATCTTTTTATTATTTATACTCTCATTAAATATTTGTTTTTTTAATGGTAATAAATTAAAATATAGGTTTTCTATAACTATTTTTTTACAATAATCATTATTTGAATTATGAAAAAGATATAGTGGTATTTCTGAAACGCCCATATGTTTATTAACCAAACCAACTAGAAAAAAATTATGAACCTTACAACCACCATTATACGAAATACTAGTTTCTAATATATCATTTTTTATAAAAACTTTTTCTAAAAAGAAATCATCATCTGTATATTTTTCAAGTTCTTTTTTATCTTTAATTATTATGATTTTAGAAATCCTTATATCATCATTATCAATAAATTTCATAATATTAAATAAACTAGATAATATAAGAGTATATCTTAAATTGATCTTTATATTTTATAATTAAATATTGATTGGTTACTTATTCTTAGATTTGACCAATTTATTTAAAAACTACTAAATTGTAAAGACTTTATGGCAACAATAAACACCAGAATTAATGATACCACTAAAAGATATCAACACAGATCAAAAATACGATCCAAAACTTTAGGTGTGTTATCAACAAACGATCCAGATAGTATTATTAAAATCGATGATCCAAAACGCGTTCAAGTTAGAAAAAAACTTCTAAAACGAAATCATAATTTGACACTTGAACGTATTCTAGGTGGGAATGATTTGATGCCAATACATTCACTTGATATTGCTAAAAGAACTTCTAAATCCGTTTGCAGAATAAGGATAAGAAATCAAAATGGACATACCTTGGGATACGGTACTGGTTTCATGGTATCTCCTTCTTTACTAATGACAAATAATCATGTATTGGAAAATATTGATATTTGTAAAAAAAGTTTAGCAGAATTTGATTATCAACTTGATGAAGAATTAAATCCCAAACCTGTTGAAACTTTTAAACTTCAACCAGATAAATTTTTTTACACAAACAGAAACTTAGATTTTACTCTGGTGTATGTAAGTCCAACTTCATTAACTAATAAACCATTATCTGATTTTGGTCATCTAAAATTAATCAAGGAATCTGGAAAAGCAGTTATTGGTGAATATGTTTCTATAATTCAACATCCGTCAGGAGAAATGAAAAGTATTACAATGAGAGAAAATCGTGTTGTAGATATATTTGATGATTTTGTACATTCACTTGCAGATACAGAAAGAGGATCATCTGGATCTCCAGTGCATAATGATCAATGGGAAGTTGTTTCTCTTCATCATAGTGGCGTACCTAAATTAGATGAACAAGGTAATGTTTTATCAGTTGATGGTACGTTATGGAAAAAAGGAATGGGTGATGATAAAATAGCATGGATTGCAAATGAAAGTGTTCGTGTAAGTTCTATAATTAAAGATTTACAAAATGTTGCAAGTAGTTCAGATTTAGATACGCAACTATTAAATGCAGTTATCGGATAAAATAAATATATTAATCTACTATTTTATATTTTCTAAGATTTTAAAGAAATTATTATCTATGTATTAGATGTATTCTATATTCTACATTATTTATTATATTATTATATTGTATTGTATACGGACTAATTTCTAAATTATCTGTCCACAAATTTTTTTTGTTAAATAACTTTATTAATGTTAAATATTATGAATAAATATGGACAAAAATAGAAGAATCTGTATAGACAGATTTGTAGATATGCCTTTATCATATTCGAAACAAGGTATGAAAATATTGTCATCATTAAATACCGATGAATTAGCAATGTTGCCATCAAAAAGATGGCCGAAAAGAAAAATAAATATAAAATTTTTAGAAGGAACTAGTTATCAAAGGGAAATGGTACAAAATTATGTTCTCGAACTAATGAATTATGCAAATATTAATTTGAATTTTGTACCTATGGATGAATATGCAGATATAAGAATAGCATTTAATGAAAATCTTGGTTCATGGTCTTATGTAGGCGTGGATTCATTATCCGTATCAAATCAAAACGAACCAACATTAAATTTAGGATGGATTACAGAAAGCGAACCGGAATTAAGTAAAAAAAATACCATTCAACATGAAATGCTACATGCATTAGGATTTTATCACGAACAGAGCAGGGAATACAGTGATATTAGATGGAACAAGGAAAAAGTCATAGAGGATTTAGCTGGGCCACCAAACCGCTGGACTCCAGAACAAGTAGAACACAATGTATTTCGTAGATACAGTGCAGATATCAGTGCATTTTCTGAATTTGATCCTAATTCAATAATGATATACCCTATACCAGCAGAATGGACGTTGGATGGACGATCATTTGGTTTCGAAAAAAACGGACTTACAGAAATTGATAAATCATTCTTTAGAAACATGTACCCATAAATCATATTTTCTAAATAATGATTGAAAATAATATGTTAATAAATATCCTAATAACAAAATCATAATCTAGAGCATGTCCGAAAATAAACATATATCAAAT
>JBNAIF010000181.1:0-4951 GCA_050043595.1 Nitrososphaeraceae archaeon
AATTAACTGTAGTAAAGTCAGTTTAGAAATGCTTATTACGACGTCAAATTTTTATTCTAGACTCTTAAAATATAAAAATATAGAGAAAAGATACAATGAATGATATAAATAAAAAATGTTACCAACTTTCTCCTGATTTAACAATACATAGAATAGTAAATGGGATGTGGCAGGTCGCAGGAGGTCATGGAAATATCAATCAAGACTTGGCAATAGAAGATATGATCAGATATCACGATGCTGGTTTTACTAGTTGGGATCTTGCAGATATCTACGGACCGGCAGAAGATTTTATTGGACTGTTCAAAAATAAGATATCTGCATTAAAAGGGGAAGAAGAACTTTCAAGAATGCAGGCGTTAACAAAATGGGTGCCACAACCAGGAAGAATAACATGTTCTATAGTTAAGGAAAATATAGAAAGATCCCTTCGTAGAATGAATGTAAACGTCATTGATTTGCTTCAATTTCACTGGTGGGATTATAACAATCCTTATTATATTGATGCTCTCAAATATCTAAACGATCTCCATGATGATGGGTTAATTAAAAACTTAGGCCTTACAAATTTTGATACTGAAAGGATGCAGACTATTATAGATTCAGATATACAAGTTGTATCCAATCAAGTTCAGTACTCAATTATTGACCGTAGACCAGAAGTAAAGATGATACCATTTTGTTCACAACACAATATCAGTCTTCTTGCATATGGAAGTATTTGCGGAGGTCTTTTGTCTGAACAATATTTTGGAAGAACAAAATCACCATCTGCTATTGAATTAAATACATTAAGCTTACGTAAATACTATAAAATGATAGAAGCGTGGGGAGGGTGGACTTTGTTTCAAGAACTTTTATCAACGCTCAAGAAAATTGCACAAAAACATGATGTAAGTATTGTAAATGTAGCAACAAAATATATTCTTGACAAGTTAACAGTAGCTGGAGTTATTATTGGAGTTCGACTTGGAATAACTGAACATAGAAATAATAATGTGCAAGTGTTCAACTTTAATTTAGACAAAACAGACTATGATAACATCAATACGATATGTGCAAAGTCTAATGATTTGTTCGAGATAATTGGAGATTGCGGCAGTGAATATAGATGAATTTTTTCATCTAGGCTTTATTTAGAAAATAAGTTATAAAAATAAAGTATGAATGCAATAATGTTCTATATTACTTTTAATTTTTTTATCTTGACTTGCATTATTTATCAAAATTTAATCTCCAGCAAGGCACATTATTTCATACTCTGTCATAAAGACATTAGTAAACAAATCCACTTTTAACACAAACCTCTTTCATATGATTAATTTTTCTGTTATATTCATTTATCATTATTTAGTCTTCAATTTTAAAAATATAAAAAATTTTTATATGAATTACCGTCGATAAGGTCATATCATATTTCTTTATAACATATCTTGTTAAATATAGAAAAAAGTATTCCCTATTACTTATCTTAAATATTTATGTTCTTTACAAAAATAATTTATTAATATAATATATTATTCAATTAGTTATAATGTATAAAATATTTTTTAGTATAATATGAAAAACATTCAAGATTATTTTGTAAATATCATTATTTTTCTGACACCAACCGTATCAACAATATAATATTCTTTGGATAATTGAATAATATCTCCAAACCTTATTTTATCATGTGATTTCTTTTTTCTAACAGGTATTCCAAAAGGTTTATCATCTTCTTTAAATTTAAGCCAAATTCTACCTGGGTTTAAGATATTTTTGAATTCTGATTCCCATACAAGGTCATATAGAGTAAAGAGTGCCTGGTTACTAATTCTGTTATTTCGAAGTATTATCTCGACTTCGGATTCTTTAAAGAAATAAACCCTTACCTTCATGATTATTTATTACCTTTTTTTGATATTTATTGATTAGATATTATTAAATAAACTTTAATAATCGGAGTGAATGTCTTGTTATTTATAGACTGTGTTCTAATTTTAGATTTGTGGTATTCGAATTAATAGAATTAATGGAAATTTTGCAGAACTATCAATTATATTAATTTTTTAGTCATTCTCAAAAATTTCTTCATAGAAGATTACCAAACATTATGTATATAATAATCAATATACTATATTTTTTATTACTATGACTCATATGTTGAATCCAGAAATCGAAGAACTGAATATAAAATCTCAAAAATATAGTATTCTCCTTTCTAATCTACATAAGGAGATTAGCAAAGTGATTGTAGGTCAAGATAGCATCATTACTAAATTAATATTAGCACTTTTATCAAACGGTCATATATTATTAGAAGGAGTTCCAGGCCTTGCCAAAACTTTATTGATAAAAACTTTATCGGAATGTATTGATTTAGATTTTGTGAGATTACAGTTTACTCCTGATTTATTGCCTGCAGATATCATTGGAACTAAAATTTATGATCATACTTCTTCTTCATTTAGAACAGTAAAAGGACCAATCTTTTCTCATTTTATTTTAGCTGATGAAATAAACAGGGCACCTCCAAAAGTTCAATCAGCATTATTAGAAGCTATGCAAGAAAAACAAGTAACTATACAAGGCGAGACTTTTCCACTAAAAGAACCATTTTTTGTTATGGCCACTCAGAATCCTATTGAATCAGAAGGTACATACAAGTTGCCTGAAGCACAGATTGATAGATTTATGTTTAAACTTTTGATTTCATATCCCAGAAGAGATGAAGAATCAAAAATAATTCATAGATTCACTGAGGGTATTGATGTTAAAATAAAAAAAACAATATCGGTGGATCAGTTAATGGAAATTCAAAACTTTAATCACCGAATTTACACCGATCAAAAGATTCGAGACTATGTAGCACAGATTGTGGATGCAACAAGACATCCAGAAGAATATGACCTTGATATTGACGAGAAGATAGAATTTGGAGCATCTCCAAGGGCTTCTCTTTGGCTTACAGTGGGTGCAAAATCTAATGCAATTCTTAATGGAAGAGGATACGTAATTCCACAGGATATTCAAGATATTGCGTATGATGTATTAAGACACAGAATTCTTCTTACATATGAAGCAGAAGCGGAATATATTACCAGTGATCAAATAATTAAAACCATTCTATCGAAAATACCCGTGCCTTAATCAATGTAAAAATCATATAATAGAAGTGATCCAATGCAACAAACCCGAGAGATTCTAAAACAAATTAAAAAATTAGAAATTTCTACAAAAGATTTAGTAAACGAATTACTCGCTGGAAATTATCATTCTATATTTAAAGGACAGGGTATTGAATTTTCAGAGATTCGAGAATATAGATCAGGTGACGATATTCGTTCTATAGATTGGAATGTTACTGCTAGATATAATCAACCCTATGTTAAAGAATTTGTTGAAGAACGAGATCTTCAAGTATATTTTCTTTTAGATATGTCCAGTTCTGAAAGTTTTGGAAATAAAATTTCTAAAAAAAGAAAGTCATTAGAAATTGCAGCAAGTTTGATGTTTGCAGCACTTAAAAATAACGATAATATCGGCATTTTTTTATTCACAGATAAAATTGAAAAATTTACTCCTGCAAGAAAAGGTAAAAAACATGTTTTACAAATTCTGAGTTCAATCCTTTCTTTTCAACCTAAATCAAAGACGACTAACTTGAAAACAACATTTAGTCAAGTCTCAAAAATTCTAAAAAAACGATGTATTTTGTTTATACTTTCAGATTTTTTTGATTCAAGTGATTATATTAAACCACTAAAAATATTGAATAGAAAACATGATGTAATCGTATTAAAAATATCTGATCTACGTGAGCAAGAAATTCCAAAGTTAGGATTGATTCAACTTGAAGATGAAGAAACAGGAGAACAGATTCTTGTGAATACATCTGATCCTATATTCCAAAAAAATTATGGCCAGATTGTATTAAACAATGAGTCACAATTGATTTTGAATCTGACAAAATTGAAGATTGATTTTATAAGAATCTTATCTGATGAAAATTATGGAATTCCATTAAGAAAATTCTTAAAAAAGAGAATTAGGAGATAATAATTTTGGCAGGATTCGATTCTGAGATTGTTTTAATTTCGCTTCTAGTTATTCCTGGGCTATATTTTCTATATAATAAGATAATATCTAAAAAGAGAAAAGAAGCACTAAAATTTAGCAATCTAGAATTTATAAAATCTGCAATAGGCGATAAGAAAAAATCTAGGCGAGATTTATGGTTATTTTTTCTCTCCTTAACAACAATTGGATTAATAATTATAGGATTTGCTAATCCACATATTCCACTTGAACAAAGTAAAGAAGGTGTAAATGTAGTTCTTGTGATAGATGTTTCAGGCAGTATGCAAGCTACAGATTATCAACCAAACAGGCTTGAAGCTGCAAAAAATTCGGCGAAAATCCTTATAGAATCATTACCTCCTAAAGATAATGCAGGAATTGTAATATTTGGAACAGGTGCAACAACTTCCGCTTATCTTAGTTCAAATAAGGATAAAGTAATCGAAAAACTATCTGATATTTCTCCCACAGAGGGTGAAACTGCGCTTGGTGATGGATTAAGTCTAGGAATTGATATGGCAGCATCTATTGAAAATAAGAAAAAAGTTGTAATTTTACTCAGTGATGGAGTAAGTAATGCAGGGATAATCTCCCCATCAGAAGCCGTATCTTTCGCAAATACAAACAATATCCAAGTATACACAATCGGTTTGGGTTCTGAAGGAAGAACTATCCTAGGTTATGATTTTTTTGGTAGACCACAATATGCAGAACTAGATGAAGATACACTCAAAGCCATTGCAGAGCAGACAGGAGGTAAATATTTCAAATCTGTCGATATTGAAACACTAAACGAGATCTATCAAAATATTAGTGGTGAAATAAAAAGAGAAAAAGAAGAAACAAACATTAAAGATTGGTTTTTTTTCGCTGCATTGGGTATTTTATT
>JBNAIF010000182.1:0-4261 GCA_050043595.1 Nitrososphaeraceae archaeon
AGATGGAAATGAAACGAGGCGAGAAATTACTTTACATTCATTTAGACGATTTGTAAAAACAACGATTTCTGACCTTGGATATTCAGATTATTCAGAATGGTTCATTGGTCATGCTGGTTCTACCTATTGGAGAAAGAAAGAAAGTGACAAGATAAGGATATTTAGAAAGATTGAACCGTATCTCACTTTTCTCAATATTCATAATTTGGAAAGACAGGGCGCCGATTTACAAACACGAGTAGAAGAATTACAAATAGTCAATCAATCATTAAGAGAAAAAGATAAAGTAAAGGAAGATGCGTTAGCGTTGCTATCAGATCAAGTAATGACGCTTATGAAAGAAGTACAGAATATTAAAAAGAGATAATCTAATAATAATGATTCATTAATTTTAAAGTATTATTTTCACATTTAATACAAGGTTTATCTACTAATCCCGAAATATTGAGAATGATTTCATCGAGATATTTTATGATGTCAATAGATGTAAAATAATATACATTGCAATTTTCGCATCGGCTTTTAACGATCACTATTCTTGGATATATGCGACAACGGTATCTTTCTGTTTCATAATCTCTTAGATTTATTACTAATTTGTAGTTCAACTATTTTTTGTATATGAAGTTTCATGCCGTAAAGAAATATATCTTTCTCTTCATCGTTTTCAAATATTGCAAGAGAATCTTTCCATAACTTATATATTTTTTTAGTTAATTCATTGTTATAAAGTGGGATAAATAAAATTTGCATACTAAAGTCGTTGTAGTTTTCAATATCCGGAACCACTTCTAAATTTCTTAGAAAAGCTTTAACGTACATTTCAAATAGTTTATTATCTTTTAATTTTTTGAAAAATTCGGCTGCGAAAACATCTATTGTAGAATACGGTTCTTTTCTAAAATGTTCTTGCATAAAATCATATAGTTTTTCTACGTCGGAGTTTCTTGATTCTTCCTTAATGGTATCATATTCTAAAAGTAAATGTACGAAATATCCAAAATCAGATAACATATATTCATTTGTTAAACCACTACCAAATGTCTGTTTTACTTTTTTAGATACTGTTAACTCTTTTTCAGTCAATGTTTCTAGATACTTTTTTATTCTTTTGATATGTTTCGCAATAACATAACCATAAACGCCATCTGCAAGCGAATCTATCTTCCAAGCAAGTTCTTCATTATTTTCTAATAACCATCCTGTTAGTTCACGTGCACGGAAATTACTTTTTAGTACTCCGTATTTTAATATGTCTCTATACATCATACTTTTATCTTGTAATTTTTGATTATTTTCATATCTTTTGAATAATTCATAAAAAAATAGTTTATTTTTATTCAATTAGATCACTTTATTTTTTTGCGAAGTTGTTCATACAAAAATCAGGAGATGATTAAATGTTTTGGATTAATAAAATCTACCTGATATTTATTGCAGTACATACAAGGTTTAGTAAATTTATTAGTTTTCATTAATGTTTGCAGAAAAAATAAAATGTCTACATTATTAAGAACATATGATTTACAATTATCGCAATATCCTTCTATTACAATACTGTCAAACATATCTCTTATTCTAAAACGTTCTCTTTCAAATATGTGATATATTTTTGATTTTTTCGCCTGTTCATTTTCTAGTCTCAATTTTAAACCATAAAAAAATAATTTAAAATTCTCTTCACTTAATTCTTCCAATGAGGATTCGAAAATATACCAATGTAGGTTACTTTCCAGTGATTGCAGATAAGGAATATTTTGTAAAACTTGCATTGGATTATGTAAATTATTACTATTATTTTTAAGAAATTCAACTTGACCATCTATATATTCTTTTAAATGTCCAAACTCTTTACATTTTCTAATATAAATAGAAAATAATTCAGTTGTAGAAGTTGAAGATTCATTATATGCTATTTTTAAAAAATCATAAATTTCATTGTAAATTGATTCATTTCTTTCCTTAAATAGTTGTAATAATAAAACAATATAATAACCACTTGACGTGAACTTATATTCCTTCATATTATATTTTTTCTTAGATGTTTGATCAGATTCTTCATATCTATCTTTGTTTTCCTTAGTGACTTGTGGATTTTTTGATTCAATAATCTTTAATAATTCAAGCTTTTCTAACAGATGGTTAATTGGTCTAATTCTTTTTTTTATGCTCTGTTCAGGTCTTAATCTCTTATCTTTATTTTCAATTTCATTTTTTATTACGCTATTATTTTCAACTAACCATTTAGTTATATCCCAACATTTGAAAGTTTTTTCAGTCTTTGTTACACTATATCCATATTTTATTACATCAAGATTAACGAGTACATTTTTAGCATATCTTGACGGATATTTTCCTATATCAACTTTATCACTGTATTGATCTTTTTGTAAATTTGAGAAAAATATTGAGAAAGTAGATGATCTTCTAATTCTTGTAGGCATAGTTTTTTTCAGAATGATGGCAATAAGAATGTCTATATTGAAATTACTGTTATATGAGTGATTTAACTCTAGAAAATAAAATTACCGCTTTGGAAGGCGAGAAATCTTTTACAATTCTTCTTGCCAAAGAAGTGGCTAAAGCTCTAAAGCTCGAAAGTAAAAATTTAATGTACAGAATTCATAATGGATGTTTGATAATATGTAGAAAAAACGAATCTGAAAATGATTCAAAAGGTGATTTCAATGACTAGTATGGAATATGAAAAATCCAATATATCTTCATATCCATGCAGATATTGTAACAAAACTATTTGTTGGAATAAAGAAAAATCTGTGTATTGTGACCTAGATACAAATAAGACACATACTTGCCCAAACAAACTTCGAAATAATGCAATAAATACTGATGATATTAGATCGAATAAATTTGAAAATTTAGATAAAAATACTATAGAACCAAAATTAGAAATTGACAGTGAGGACAGGTTATACGATCCATCAGTATATGGAAAAGAAGAAATAGTTTTTGAGGAAAATTATAACAATAACGAAAATAAAGAGAAGAATGGTAACCATGTCTTAAATAAAGAAACAGATCTTATTACGATAGTAAAACAATCAATTGTTGAATTGTTTATTGATGAATATAAAATTCCTCATGTTGCAATAAAAATAAACGATCATACTGAAATCATCTCATTGAATAATAGGAGATTTAAATATTTATTATTCAAAATTTGTAATGATTATACAAAGAAACCAAATACAGAAAAAATAGAAAGTATATTAAATGTATTAAAAGCAGAAGCAGAATTTAGTGAAAATATAAAAAAATTAAATGTTAGGGTTGCCAAAACTGATGATTTTTCAATCTATTATGATCTGACAAATAGTAAGTGGGAATCCATAAAGATAACGACTGAAGGTTGGGAAGTAGACAAAAAAACCCCAGTTCTTTTTAAAAGATACAACAATCAACAACAACAAGAAATTCCAGCGGTATACCATAAAGACGATATTTTCGATAGATTCATTGATCTTCTAAATGTCAAAGATGAAAAAAATAAACTGCTTTTAAAATGTTACATGATCTCGTTATTTATTCCAGAGCTATCAAAACCAATTCTTATTCTTCATGGTGAGCAGGGTAGTGCTAAATCTACACTACAAGAACTGATAAAAATGTTGGTAGATCCCAGTGTTTTACGTACCCTAATATTTCCAAAAGACATTAATGAATTGATTCAAAAACTAGCGCACAATTACATTGCATATTTTGATAACATCTCAAATATCCAATATTGGATTTCAGATGTCTTATGCAGGGCAGTTACCGGAAGTGGTTTTTCGAAAAGAGAATTGTATACAGATGATGATGACATAATCTATACTTTTAAGAGATGTACTGGAATAAATGGCATTAACCTAGGCACATTAAAAGCTGACTTATTAGATCGAAGTATAATAATACAACTTGAAAGAATTCCAAAAGAAAGAAGAAAAAAGATTGCAGAAATATGGAATAAATTTAATGACTTAAAAAGTGAATTGCTAGGATACATATTTCACATTCTTGTAAAAGTATTACAGGTGAAAAAACAAGGCGGAATAACATTACCAGATGGTTTTAACAGAATGGCGGACTTTGAAGAATTTGGGGAAATAATTTCTAGATGTATGGGTAATGAAGAAAACAGATTCTTACAAGCTTATCAAGACAATATTGGTATTCAAATTGATGAAGCAATTGACGCGAATCCTTTGTCTACAGTAATCTTGCAATTTATGAATGAACGTAATTGTTGGGAAGGAACCGC
>JBNAIF010000183.1:0-5543 GCA_050043595.1 Nitrososphaeraceae archaeon
AAGAAAAACTAAAACTAAAAAAAGTTCTTTGGAGTTACTAGTATTAACATATTGGTGCAGAAGGACCATCTGACATGAACTTGTCTTTTCGTCAATTTGATACTTCTAATTTCTCGCCCGTCAGAATCATATGCTTAGATATAATATTACCACGTAGAAATTCAACAATATTTGAATTCATTGCGTGTATAAAGACATGGTAGAATAAAACAGTAATGGTTGTGTAGGATATCTACACTACATTAAGAACCACCATTACTGACGTGCGACATATTTTGCCATGATGGGATAATACGAATAATAGCCAAGATAAATAAAACTTGTTATAGATTCGAAGTAAAGAAAATGCTATTTCTTGTGTATGGTAAAATAACAAGGTTAAATTTAGCATATGGTCTTGTGCTTTAACCCTAGATCTATATCGTAAATAAAATCATGATAATTACTTTTCTTATTTTTTTCATCAGCCATAACTTTTTATAATTAGTATAAAAACAGTCATTTTGACCTAAATTTAGTAATACTAAAGATAAATTAGATTGACATGAATATTATAAAAAGTTATTTTCATACTACGTATAGAAATGTTTGATTAAGTTTACTTGTCTTTTATTCCAAAATATGATGGATTTTTTTAGAAAAATTAAAAAAGACCTAATTCTACAAGTCTCATTTTTTTATTAATATATCATAATTATCTAAATCTACTTTTACAAATTTCAAATATTTTTAGTAACATATTATGTGCATAATGAATTATCTAATTTTATAATGTGTCTAAATTTTTTATATTGATTGTTATACTTTTTGTTTTTGTGTGTTAATTATTTGTTTTGCAACTATTTAACTGATTATAGAATCAATTAATTAACTGTTTAATGCATTATCAAATGATTTCTTGTTATAAAAAAATTATATTAAAAATTAAAAAAATTTTAAAAAGAAATTTTTGGTTCGTATCTTCCAAACACAGATTGGAATCCATCACTTATTTCCCCTAATGTAACTTTATTTTTCACTGCATCTATTATAAATGGCATTAAATTTTCATCTTGATTTTCTGCAGCATTAACAAGTTTTGAAATAGCATGGTTTGATTTTATTTGGTCTCTTGATTTCTTAAATTCTTTTAATCTTCTTACCTGTCTTGTTTCAATTTTAGAATCAATTACATTTAATTCTGGTTCGACATCTTTTGAATCTTCATATTTGTTTACTCCTACAATTATTCTTTCTTGTCTGTCTATTTCTTTTTTAAGATCATATGCATTTTTGCGTATTTCATCTTGGAAAAATCCTTTTTCTACAGCTGCTAACGCTCCACCAATTCTATCAATTTTTTTAAGATATTTCATTACATTTTCTTCTATTTTGTTGGTAAGATCCTCCACATAATATGAACCGCATAATGGATCAACAGTTTTGGTAACTCCTGTTTCAGTTGCTATGATTTGTTGTGTTCTTAAAGCTATTTTAACTGATTCTTCAGTAGGTAAAGCAAGTGCTTCATCCCTTGAATTAGTATGAAGTGATTGACATCCTCCCAATACCGCAGACATTGCTTCTGTTGCAACTCTTACAATATTATTGTCCACTTGTTGTGCAGTCAAAGATTCACCACTAGTTTGAACATGAAAACGTAAAGTAGTAGATTTTGCATTTTTAGCATGAAATCTATCTTTCATTATCTTGGAATAAATTCTTCTTGCAGCTCTAAACTTGGCTATTTCTTCAAAAAATTCCATAGTACAACAAAAGAAAAATGATAATCTAGGTGCAAATGAATCAACGTTCAGACCTCTATCAACGCATGTATTTACATATTCTATTGCGTTGGCAAAAGTAAATGCTAACTCTTGAACTGCATTTGAACCAGCTTCTCTCATGTGATATCCAGAAATACTGATAGGGTACCATTGAGGAACATTTTTGGAACAATATTGAATCATATCTCCAATTAGTCTGAGTGATTCTTTAGGTGGATAAATGTATGTGTTTCTTGCGATATACTCTTTTAAGATGTCATTTTGTGTAGTTCCTCTTAATAACGTAGGTGAAACTCCTTGAGATTCTGCAACTGTAATGTATAATGATAAGAGAGTAGCTGCAGTAGAATTAATCGTCATTGAAGTGCTAACTTTATCTAAAGGAATACCATTAAAACAAGTCATCATATCTTCGATAGAACTAATTGCCACACCTGTTCGTCCTACTTCTCCTTGTGATTGTTTGTTATCTGAATCTCTTCCAGTCTGAGTAGGAAGATCGAAAGCAAGTGACAAACCTGTTTGACCATGTTCTAATAAAAATTTAAATCTGTTGTTTGTTTCTTCAGCACTTCCAAATCCACTGTATTGTCTCATAGTCCAGAGACGTTTTCTATACATTCCTTCATGAATTCCTCTTGTATAGGGGTGTTTACCAGGTTTTTCATCTGATTTATTTTTTTTTGAAATATCGGTTCTTTTGTAAAATGGTTTTACAATGAACCTAGAATCTGTTTTAATTTCAACTTGATTATCTTTTTTATCTATTGATTCCTTTTTTTTATTATTAGTTTTCACTTTAATCACTCTTATTATATCGTCATACATATTTTTTTATATTATAATAATTTTTTTATTATGTATCATTTTATCACTAATATAATTATTTTAAAAAACTTCTTCCGAAAGTTTTTTTGCTGCTTGAAACGGATCCATTTTTTTATTTTGTATTTTGGTAATAAAATGTTCAAAAGATTTAGTCGACATTAATTTTTCTTGAACCTTCTCTCTTGCTATATTTAGAACCATATCCTTTACTTCATTTTTTAACATATTTCTTTCCCTTTCTTTAAAAATTTCTCTTCTTTTCTTAGATAACTCATCAACAAGTTTTGCTAATTCTTTAATTCCTTTGTCATTTTTGGTTGAAGTCTTTACTACAAGTGGCTTTCTTTCTGTTTCACCTATTAGGTCTTTAATTGTGTTATACAGAGAAATTGCTCCGTTAATATCACTTTTATTTATTACGTAAATATCTCCAATTTCAGTTATGCCTGCTTTAATTGCTTGAACTTTATCTCCTGTATTTGGAGTAAATAATACTAAAGTTAAATTAACAACATTCGATACTTCTATCTCTAATTGTCCTGCTCCTACGCTTTCAACTATAATTAAATTGTATCCAGCTGCTTCAAGAACTCTGATAATGTTTCTTAATGATTTAGAGACCCCACCAACTGCGCCTCTTGATGCAATACTCCTCATAAAAACATCAGAATTTTCAATAATATTACTTTGCATTCTAACTCTATCTCCTAATATTGCTCCTCCAGTAATCGGGCTAGTTGGATCTACTGCAATAATTGCTACTTTATATCCAAGTAGTTGAAATTGGGGAACTAGTTTTCCAATTAAAGAACTTTTTCCAGCACCTCCTGGTCCTGTAAAACCAATTGTTATCGAGTTTTTAGTTTTTTTGAATAATTGGCGAATTATTTCTTTATAATTTCCTTCTTCATTATCTATCATCGAAATGGCTCTTGATAGATAACGACGATCTCCTTTAGTGATGCCTTCAACTATCTTTAGCAAATATGTTCATCTTTTTTTTCTTGTTATGATATTAATATTATTGCTATTTTCTAAAAACAAAAAAATCGATAATATAAAAAATAATAATTCTTCTAACTATAAATAAACTTCTGTTCATTTGAAAATAATATAATTAGCTGAATTATATAACAAAAGTTTTAAATGAAAAAAACTGTAGGAATTATAGTATGACTCCTCGCAATAGAGCAAAATCATCTTCATCCTCATCCGCATCATCGTCATTACAACAACAAAAAAGCAAACAAATTAAAAGATTAAGAGTTCTTGTTGCAAAATTAGGGTTAGATGGACATGATAGAGGTGCACTTGTTATTTGTAGAGCACTTCGAGATGCAGGAATGGAAGTTATCTACTCAGGTTTATTTTGTACTCCAGAACAAGTAGCTAAAACTGCAATCGATGAAGATGTTGACGCTGTTGCAATGAGTCTATTAAATGGCGCTCACTTGACATTATTTCCTAAGGTTGCTAAAATTTTAAAGAAACAAGGTATTGACGATATTCTTCTAGTGGGTGGCGGAGTAATTCCTGAAATTGATAAAAAATTATTAGAAAAAGAAGGAATTACTGGAAATTTTGGTCCAGGAACATCTTTATCAGAAATAGTAGAACATATTAATTCAAATACAACTAAGAAAAAAGAACTATGACTAGTTAAAATATGGATTTTTAATTTTAATATATATTACTGAATTTTTTTATTTTTAAACCTTAGGTTGAATTCATAAATTCTATTTATATTTATATCTATAAATAGTTGATTTAGTTACGCAAAATAATAGCATAAATATAGACAAAATTTAGTTATAATATTACTAATATATTATTCTATAGAATTATACCATTAATAATATTAACTATAATGTATAACAAAATTATGTAGAAAATTGATTAATTCAAATATTAGGATTGTTAGTAGTTTATTTATATCTACTTTTATTGCCTTATCTTTTTTGTTACCTTTTCATTCTTATGCAAGTGGAGATTATTTAAAAGATATAGATTTAATAGATTTTACAAATGATCATATACTGGTTAAACCAGCAGATCTAAAAAATGACTATTTTGATGACTACATAAAAGAATACAATAATGAAAATCGAAATAGCGAAATAATCAAATATTCTGATATCAAATATGATCACACTGAGAGTAAATATGTACAAGATTTCTCATCAATTATGAGTGATACGAATTCATATATAATAAGTATACCAATTCCTAGTTTTAGATAATTTTTATTATTTTTAAAAAAAATTCAATTAATAAATATATTATTCTTCTTTTATGTTGTATACGGCTAATATTAAAATATATCTTATAAACGATAAATAATTTTTTAATAACAATGTTACTAGAAATTTATTACTTTCTTTTCTATTTTTATTATGAATATAAATATTTTCTAAATATAATAATATTCATTTGTTATAGATTGAACTATCGTTATCGATATAAACTATTCCGTAAATGTAATAGCATTAAGATGAAAACTAAAAAACAATATTCGTACGGAACAATTATGCTGACAGGAATACTTGCTATGTCTCTATTAACTATGGGTATAGCTAATTCTTATGCAGCAAAAGAGTTAACTCTTAATGATTTGAAAAATATTAAAGTGGGCGATACAAACCTAGCTTCAATTATTGAAGAATCATCCACAGCAAAAAATAGCGAGATGTCTAATAATAACATGAACATAGAAACTAGTATTAATGAAGAGTCAATAGATGTAGAAATAGCTGAAGATATGCCAAAGAAGCAAATTGCAAAACCATTGAAATTTAACAAACCACAGAAGAGTGTAGAAACAGCTGAAGATATGCCAAAGAAGCAAATTGCAAAACCATTGAAATTTAACAAACCACAGAAGAGTATAGAAACAGCTGAAGATATGCCAAAGAAGCAAATTGCAAAACCATTGAAATTTAACAAACCACA
>JBNAIF010000184.1:0-11342 GCA_050043595.1 Nitrososphaeraceae archaeon
AATTAATGGCTCAACTTGAAAAACTAACAGAAAGTCTTTCTCTTCATATACAACGAGAGGAAGAACAAACCAACCAAATCAAAAATCAGCTACGAAACAAGCGCAAAAAGATCAGTGAGGATTGGTTAGACACTCAACAAGTATGCGAAGCTCTACGCGTGAGTAAAAGAACTATGCAGAACTATCGCGATAATTTGATACTTGCCTACAGCCAAATAGGTGTAAAATCTACTATCGTATTGCCGACATCGAAAAACTTCAACCGTAGTAAAAAGGGTAGAGACGTAAGATACTCGGTTGAAACAGAATAGCTAGCATATTTCAATTCCACTAAGATTCAATTCGATATTTCGGTGTAATTGTGCCACTTTGAGAGATGGTGCAATTATACAGAATAATTAATCTTCATTCTTTAAAATTCCTTTTCTCTGCAATAGCACCAGACCCAAACCGGTATTTGCGACACTACAATTGTTGTGATTTTGTCATACCTGTCGTCGATAATATCCATCAAAGCTTCACAACTGTGATTGTCCAGTCCCTGAAGGCCAAAATCATCGAGGATAAGCAGGTTTGTTTTCTGCAACTTGCAGCTCTTTCAGGTAAGTTTCATCGGGTTTTGCCAACTTCATTCCTGCAAACAAACGAGCAGTGTTTGTGTACAAAGTTTTTAATCCGTCAAAACAATCCTGATGCCCAAGTACCTGAGCAAGATAGCTTTTCCCAACGCCCGATACTCCAGTAATTATCAGGTTTTCTTTACGCTTTAAAAAATTGAGTGTTGCCAGGCGTTTAAATATGTTTCGGTCGAGATTATGGGCAAGTTTAAAACGTACTTCTTCCACTCTTGCTTTTTGACGAAAAGCTGCCTGTTTTAAAAGCCTTTCGATTTTCTGATTTTGCCTGCTTTCCCATTCATGGTATTGTCTTTTCAAACATAACATTTTTAACAACATTGATAACAATAAGCGTAACGATAAGAACGACATTCCATTCTTAGATGAAGAGCTTTACAAAAAATGGTTTGTGGATCAAAGAACCAATGCGTGGCTCGATGCTTTCAAGGCTATACTTGTGCGTTTTGAAAAAAAATCACATTGAAAAGCTTTGAATATCATTGCTTTTTGTGTCATTATTTTTAGAGAACTTTAAACAACTTCTGTGTATTGATAGGCAAAATCTAAAAATTATTCAAAAAAATTTAATCCTATAGATATTGCTTCTTCTTAATAACAATTTGTTTTATGGTTTCTTTACAACATGTTTTCGCATAATAGTCCTAAGAGGAAAAAACATTCTTTCTGCAATTGATAAGTCTTCAGTTATAATTTCTGCAGTACCTTGCATGTTTTGTTTAAACTCTAGTTTCTTACCATAATTAGACACTATTGGAATATCTAAATAAATAGTGCCGACATATGACGAGTCTGGAACTTCCGAGATGTTATAGAGTTTACAATATACTATGCCATATTCTTGATAAGGAAAATCCACAAATTTCAAATTAACTTTTTGTTCAACTTTAACTTTTCCAGCTCGCTCAATTGGGATTATTATTTTTGCAACTAATTGTACTCGTTTAAAAGGAATTATAGTCATTATGAGTTGCCCAATTTTTACATTTTGATTTTCGTCCCAAACGTCAGACAATGCAACACTTCCTTCAATGGGACTAATTATGCAGTACATTTTTTCCCATTGAGCAATATCTCCCTTTAATTCATTAAATGCCTGTTCTAAAGCAAGAAGATTTAAATTTTCATCTTTAGTTTGGTTCAATTGTAACTCAATTATTCTTGAGTCTAACTCATTCAAATTCATTAATGAATTTGAAACACTTAATTCTTCTCTGGTTAAATTCATTTTTTGAGAAACTAATTTTTTGCAGGCGTTTTTATATTCTGCATCAGTTAGAATACCAGAGTTATACAATGTTGAGTCTCGCGTAAATTCCTCTCTCGATAGCCTTAAAGCCTCATTTGCAGATTTTAGTTGTCTTTTATGTAAAGTAATTTGATTTGCCATTTCAATACGCTGATTAGTAAGCAAGTCAATCTTTTTTTGAGAATAATTAAGTTTTTTGAAATTCAAAAAGTCTTTATGAGCTCGACATAAACTACTGTATACCCTTTGTAAGCTACCTAGATTATTTATAGCTGGTAGTTCTATATTATAGTTCTGATTTGATAATTCCTTTGTTATTGATTTCAAACAATAATAAGCTTCAATTGATGTCGAACTTTCAATAATTCCTAATAGTTCACCTTTTTTTACACTATCACTTTCATTGGCTAATAGCGCTTCTAATTTTCCTTTTGATGGAGAAAGCATAAATGCAGGAGGATTTATCGACTGCACATAAAATGAACCTTTTATTATATCTGGGTATCTAAAGAAGAATGAAAAAAAAATAATGAAAATAACAACTAAAGTAATTAATCCAATACCATACCGTATAATTCTATGGGGGACATATCCAATAACCTCTTTAGCTTCATGGCTTCTTACGTCTAACATTTCAATTTCCTTTTGATCTACTTTTAACCTTTCCATTTCAAATCCATTTTTATATTACCTTATCTTCTTCATTGCACTAACTGTTCGATTTATTGCCCTAGTTCTAACTGATTTCTCACTAAATTATAGTATGTGCCAAGTTCTTCAATCAACTCATAATGAGACCCTCTTTCAACTATTCTTCCATCATCTAATACAATTATTTGATCTGCGTTTTTTACTGTACTTAACCGATGGGCTACCACTATAACAGTTTTCCCTTCAAAAAAATGATTTAAGTTTTCTAAAATAATTTTTTCATTATTAGCATCAAGAGCATTAGTGGCCTCATCAAGAAATAAATATTCTGGGTTTTTATATACTGCACGAGCGATAAGAATTCTTTGTTTTTGACCTTGGCTTAGCCCAATACCCTCTTGTCCGATTTTTGTATTAAACCCCAAAGGAAGTCTATCAATATATTCTTGAATATTAGCTACTTTTATAGCATATAATAACCTTTCCCTGTTTACATGTTCATCAGCAATTGCTATGTTTTTGACAATTGTGTCTGAAAATATGTACCCATCTTGCATTACAACTCCACATTGACTTCTCCACCAAGAGTGATTAAAATTGGTCAGATTATTCCCTCCAATTTTCACATCACCAACTATTGGTTGATAAAAGCCAAGTAGCAATTTAATTAATGTAGTTTTACCACTTCCACTAGTTCCAACAATGGCAGTAACTTTCTTTGCGGGAATAGGAAAAGAAACATTATTCAAAACTTTAGAGGAATGAGATCCTTCATATTGAAAAGTAATATTTTCAACAGTCAAGTCTTTTTTTGATGGTAATTGCTTTAAACGCTCTATTTCTTGCTCTTCTTCTTCTTTTGAATGAATTTCATTTAATCTTTCTAAACTGATTTTTGCATCCTGGGCTGAATGAATAAAACTAATCATTTGATCTATAGGACTATTAAGTTGCCCTAATATATATTGTACAGATAACATCATTCCTAAAGACATATCGCCCTTTACGACAGATAATGCAGCGGTAATAGTTATAATTATATTCTTTGATTCATTAAAAAATAAGCCACCCAGTTGTTGGAATTGGCTAAGTTTCAGACTTTGAATTTTTACTCGAAATAGGCGTGTTTGAATACTTTCCCATTCCCAGCGTTTAAGTTTTTCACAATTATTCAGTTTTATCTCTTGCATTCCAGTAATCAACTGAATAAGATTACTCTGATCCATAGACATTTGCGCAAAACGTTTGTTATCAATTTCACGTCTTCTTCGCATAAATAGGTTGACCCAAGTAACATATAAAACACTTCCCAAAAGAAATATTATAAATATTTTTGTGCTATAATAAGCCATCACAATACCAAAAAGTATAAGATTGAACATTGAAAACAATACAGATAGTGTTTGCCCTGTTAAGAAGTGTTCAATTCTTGAATGATCCTCAATGCGTTGTATTAGATCTCCTGTCATTTTTGTGTCAAAAAAACGAATAGGTAATTTCATTAATTTTATTAAAAAATCACTTATTAGAGATATATTTATTCTAGTACTAATGTGAAGTAATATCCATGATCGAATAAATTCAACACTCATTCTACTAATAAAAAGTATTAATTGAGCAATTAATACGATGTATATAAAGTCGATGTTCTGAGTATTAATTCCTATATCAACAACAGCTTGTGTCAAAAAAGGAAGAATTAACTGCAACAAACTTCCCAATAAAAGACCCAAAATTAACTGAGTGATAAATTTTTTATGGGGTTTCAAATACTCCATTAAAAAAGCAAAACCTTTTGCTTTTTTTTCATCACCCTTATGTTTATAAAATTCTTGTGTGGGCTCTATTATTAAAGCTATCCCAACTGTTTTTTTATTTCTATCAGTTGCCCCCCAACCTTTGATGAATTCATCTTTAGTAAATTTTAATAGTCCAGAAACAGGGTCAGAAACAAATACTGTTATTTTTCCTTTAATCTTTTTGATTTTATATACAACAATGAAGTGTTGTTGTTGCCAATGACATATTGTTGGTAATTTTATTTGTTGAACTAGTTGCTCAAAAGTTACTTGTACTCCCAGACTTCGAAACCCAATGCTTTCAGCGGCATCAGCTATTCCCATTAAGGAAACACCTTCTCTTGTAATATGTGATTTTTCTCGTAGTGATTCGATACTATAATATCGCCCATAAAATGAAGCAATCATTTGAAGACAAGTTGGACCACAGTCCATAGTATCATGTTGTCTAAAATTTGGAAATCTTATTTTCATAGATATAATTCACTCTGTTTTTCAATGTACCTTTTTAGCTACAACGACCTATAAATTATTGTATTTGAAAAAGCTTGCTCCATCCATTCAGGTTATTATTAGTAGAATGCATTAACACCAGTGCAGTGCCAATAACTCCCTCCAGTAATCCTATGTTTTGACAAAATGCAGAATCTAGCTCTCCTTCTTTAGTTAAATCTTGTTTAGGTAAATTTTCAAAATTATCAATATGCTTCTCTGAATTTTCAAGATTAATATTTAGCCAATTATTTTTAGCTTTTATTATTATTGGTTCATTTGTTATTTCAGCTAAAGCTGAAAATAAATATGCAACTCCTGAAGTTCCATGACAAAAGCAAGTGTCATAATAATAATTATCACCATTAAGATAAACTCCTGAATTGTTAATGTTTCGATATGAAGCTTTTTGAGCAACGAAGTACCCAAATCTATACCATTCAACATTATTGTAAAGATTACCAGCTTTCAATAGAAGATATGAAATTCCTAAATCACCATAACACCATGCTAATCGACTATCGGTTTCTGCATCTAAAGTACAGTGAGGAAACGAACTTATCCCGCTTTTTTTTCTTTGAGCTAACAACCAGCTTATTCCTGGTTCAATAAAACTATTAAATACTTGTCTGTTTTTACCATAGTGATCTATCAAAAATAAAAGAATACTTGGCATACCATGAGCTATACCAAGATTTACATCATCATTTCGATCTACATCTCTCCAAAAAATACCTTTACCATCTTTTTCCTTTATCTTATCTAAAAAGGCAAGAACAGTGCTATTCTTAATATTCTTAGTAGGACTAAGCAAACTTAGACATGATATTTTTCCTAAGCAACCATATATAAAGTCATAATCTTTTCTTTTAAAATCCTGTTTTATAGAGTTTAAAAGATATGGTAGTATATCCTCAACAGTTGTTATCTCTTTGGGTTTTAGAAGCCCCAAATCTATAAGATGTTGAATAGTCCAACAATATCCAGTCAATCCAGTCCCTAGTGATGAATCTAAAAAATAATTATTAGAGTTATTGATCAATTCTTCTAATAAGCTTTGGCATGCTTCAGAATATTCTTTTTCCTGTGTTTGTAAATATCTATATGAAAAATATATAACTCGCCCCAAATCTCCTATATATAAACTAGGTATAAGTAATTCTTTTGAAAGAGTAATTCTGTCAATCCTTGATAGCAAAATATCTATTCTTTCATTATAACTATTCATTATTTTACAGGTTTATTGTAGTTATCCCAAAAAGCATCATCTTTTTTTAACTTTTTACTTTTCAATGATATACTCTGTTTTTCTGGAATTATTTCGACATCCTTTAATTCAATTTTAGTAGTAAAAATGGTCTGTTCCCCTTTTAATTTATAGTCATTTTTAGTTCTACTATTTTTACCTTCAAGTATCCTTGTGTAGTTACCATAATTGAAAAAGTATTTACTGTTGTGTTTTTTGTATGCAGCACTTGATTTAATATATTCCACTTCTGGATAAAAATCATTTATTCCTTTTATCTTGTCTAGGTTGTATTCCCAGCACACAGCTGTTTTTACAATGCTATAATCGATAGAATTTACATAGATGGTACCGCTGAACTTTTTTATATAATATGCCAATGTATAACGATATGCCGTAGATTTACTATTAAAGCCTATTTTGTACACTTTCTCATCATTGTATTCTGTTGTTCCAAGCAATTTAAAGCAATATTTTTTTAGATTTTTCTTTTTAAATAGAGGAGAAATACTAACCATATCTACCTTCTGCAAAAAGAAAGGAGAATAAGCAACAGCTTTTGGACTAGAACTAATACACCGATAAAATTTATTCTTTCGAAAAGCAATAGAATTTCGTGTTATATTCTCATTATTATCAAATCCATTTTTGTCATATATTTTAACAACATTTTCCACATCAACCACTAGGCTATCATAATTTGTGAGTATTCCTCTACTGTATATTTCTGCATTGTAATCTTGTTGAATGTAATTTTGAGGTATATTATCAATTGCTTTTTTCAATATTGAAACTGGGTCAAGAGATTTTGCTTCAATTTTGATTTCATCAAGAATTACCTCTTTTGATATAAGCATCGTTGTTTCAAGAAGATCACTCACAGCAACTTCACGTCTCTCATAACCAACACAAGAAAAAATTAGTGTATCAACTTTTAAGTTTTTTGAAAATTTTATTTCAAAAAAACCATTCCGATTACTTATTGTACCAATTATTGATCCTTTAATAACTATATTACAATAAGGTATTGCTTGGTTCTTTTCATCTATTAATCGGCCTTTAATTTTTTCAATTGGATTATTCAATTTTGAATTACTAACACCTTTCGATGATTTGACCTTGTTTTGGATATTAGCAAAATAGAGATAGCTATGTTTGCTATTGGTTGACACTGTTGGTTGTATTGAGTGAATTTTTTCTTTGCAAACGTCATTAAAGTAGGGATCTAATAAAATGTTCATTTTAGCTTTGACAACATTGCTTATTAAGAATAATATTAATACGAAATTAAACTTCATTTTCCTCATTTTAATTAACAACAACAAACAAAATTGAAGAGCTTATCGCATTTATGAATTATGCGATAAGCAGCTTCTAAAACTAATAATATTCATCTATCCTTTATTATTAAGGATTAAGATCATACATCCAAGGTTCAATTTCCATAGGTTCTTCTATCTCGTCTTTACCCTCAAGGAATTCCTTGCAGTGAGATCTTTTTTTATACCCTAGCGCTTTTGATTTAGTACATAACTCTCCTGCTGATAAGGAATAGGTGAAACCTCCCTTGATCTCACTCATTGCTGAATTATTCAGTACAGCAATGGTCTCTTTGTTTAAACTTAGTTTATTCATGATATTATTTTTTATTTTACCCCTACTCACTTATGGCTTTTCAGGTTCCTCCAATTGATCAATGATTATTTTTTGATTGCTTAATGTTACCATATAGCGCTAATTACATGAATTATCTATTATTGTAAATACTGTTTTTTTTGAGGGGAATAGAATGGATTAAGCAAGCAAATACACTTTAAATAATTAGTCTACATATGCACAAGTTGAATATTTGAAATTCTTATTTTGGTATTTTTTTCTGGCAATAATAGATTTATAGCTTTGAAATAAGAAATCATAAATTACCATTTCATGCAACCTCTGCTTAGACTTAAACAACCGATTACAATGCATATGTATATAACTTGATAATAAAGAGTCGTGTGAAATATTAATCTTACCTTTTACACACATAATAGAATCCACTACATAAGTATTTCTATGTGTTCTTTCATCCAAAAATCTATCCAGTTCAATATCAGTATATTGTCGTGGCGACTGTGTTAATTGGTCATATATTCTCTGTTTATATATAGAATATTTTTTGCTTAATTGTTTTCTGACATTTCGATCTACATTAAATTCATTCGCAAAACCAATCTTTAATCTTTCTAATAATTCTAAGCGTCTCTTCTCTGGGATTCTAAAATCATTTAATAAGCGATCAATTGATTTTATACAGAATAGACTTCTCTCATCATTCGTCTCATCTCCCATCAAAAGCTTCAAAACTTTTCCAACCATTATGCTATCATTGTGGAATAGTGTTTCTGATTCTTCCATATTATCTTCTCCATATCGTTCAAGTTCTCTTTTATATGTATCTACTTTAACAGTACTAATCATACCACTTTCAACATAAGGCTTTAAAGCTATATTTATGGAGTTTATTACTTGAAAAATATTTTCACAATTAACTAGCTGATACCTTAATCGGATATGGTAATTAGGATCAGCATAACGAATAAAAAACCATTTATCTACATATTCTTTACTCGTTAACTGCTCACTTATGTTTATAATTTCATTGCTCAATAAGCGATCTGATGTTTTTGTGCCAGTATATATTTTGAAGTAAAGCCACTTATCTCCTATGATAAAATTTCTTTGCATATTTATATTCTTTAGTCTTGTAGAGATACTATTAGTTGATTTGTGAAAGATTCTAAATTTCGCTTGACTAAATAGCTTTGTGAATTATATAAATACTCCCGAAGTTTAATATTTTTCTTTTTTTGAATTATATCTAAAAATAATTTAATGTATAGACTGTTTGATAAATCCACATATAATTCATTATCCCCTTCTACAATTAATATTTCATCAGGTATTTTCAGAGTTTTTTTCCATTCAGTAATAGCACGAATAGGATCAGTTTGCTGTTTTACTCTACTTACAAGTGTGTTTATAGATCTTTTTCTTAAGTTCCAAGTCGCAGGGTGTAAAATAATATTATTATAAATGACTCTTGGGAGATATAATTTGCTATCAGCATATGGTCCCCAATTAAATGATATAGAGTTTTCTATTTCTTGAAATTGCAAGTCACAAAGAAAATGATAAATAGGTAAAGAGTTAGATTCAAAATCATGTGCAGTTGATAGTCTTGTAACAACCTCCTTACTATGTTTCTTAGAACGCAATATAATTCTATCATTTCTAATTGAAACCATTAGGTCACTGATGGGAATCTGATTTTCTTCATCTAAATAGGAGTTGGCTAAATAAGGTATTTCATAACGCCTCAAGTGTGGTCGTAATAGAATATTACCTGTTCTAGATTCTGGTAAATGTGCAATTTCTGCTATAATAGCTTCTGTATATTTTTTTTCTTCATAGGATGTTATATCTCTAACATACCTTTCTATATCGGTATCGGCGTAACAAAAACGTCCTAAATAAGCAGCTGCAGTTGCTCCTCCGACTTCGGTAATCTTTATTTTGAAATCGTCATTTTCTTTAGCACTGACGATTTCAGCTATTGCAAGATAGGTCGATGCCATTTTTACTTTCTTAACATTCAAAAAATCTAAATCTTTATCTGTTATTACTATTTGGTCTTCACATCTTGCAATAGCAAACGCATATTTTTCATGTAAAAAGTCAAATACTTTATTGGTTTTAAACTCTGAGTTGAAAGTATTTTTGCCAGAAAGAACAAGGTCATCAACTAAGTTAGATATATCTCCTGGACTATTAAGTTCTGTTGGTGGATACCCGATCCCAAATTCAACATCTAAGACATTAGATAATGAAACCTCTTCATCTTCATATCTTTGCAAGAATGCATTTTTGAATGATTTCAAATTAGGATTCTCCCAAGAAACATTAAGTTTTTTTAATGCCTGAACTCCTTTTAAAATATCATCATATACATCACGATGTATAGTATTAGAGCTAAATACTGGCACTAAATCTGTTTGAAACAAAAACTGCTTATCAAACTTTACCCCAAATCCAGAGAGTATATTTGATATTTCATCATAAATCGGAATAGAATCACCTATGCAGCTTTGATCGATCTTTTTTAGTTTTAAATTAACTTCTTGTAGGAGATGTCGATAAGGACTATACTTCTCTAGGTTATTGAGCATTATATACGTTCCCCCATCTCCTGTAATTCCAGGTTCAAGTTCGCTTACTATGACTTGATTGATAATAAGGTCTTCAATAAAAGCTTTTGCGATACTATAGTTTATGTCTTTACAAATTAAGGTATTGACTAATTTGTCATAAGTACATCCTCCTTCTGTCAATTTCAAAACTTTTCCAATATATTCTGAATGTTCTATGGAGACTATAAAATGATTTCGTCTATTATTTGAATATCGAATCTCGACATACCTCCAATAATTTCCAACCTGATATAAACTAGTGTTAGGAAAATATTTGCAGTTGTTTTGGTGGTTTTTCTTATTATTTAATGTCTCTCGAGAGAGAGCACATAGATATGTCATATCGAACCTTGTCTGTCTCTTAAATTCATTATGTTGTTTTAACCAAACGCTGTTTTTATTTCCAAATTTACCAACAGAACATCCCGCGAATAATCCAAATGGGGTACACCTGTGACTCATACGTGAAAGGTACTTTAACAATGTAAGCTCAAGTCGAACTTGTTTTGCCTCGCTTTTAATATCTCCATTAAGATATTTAACTAGTTCATCATATACATATGGAGAAGAAAGTTTTATTGCTTCTTGAATATCTAATCTAGTTATTAATTCCTTGAGCTTCTCAATGGACATGTTATCTGTGTCAGACACAGGTAAAAGAGGTGTTCTTAGTATATAGCTTAGGTTGTTACTCATAATTTACTAATGAATAAATACTGGTGTATAGTACAACAATTTTAATAATATAAATCAATATTGACAAAACACTAATACGAGTTAAGATGAGTAGATAGATGTTCAAAGCATGCGTTTACTTGAATGCTTTATAAAGAGAAATCAATTTATCTGTATTTAGAAAAATACCGCTATATCTAGAAAGCAATGTCTTTTATTAACAGAATCCTTTGCAAAACCTTTTCAGTATATGATTCGCAATAATTCTGTAATTTATTAACTTAATGGCAAAAGAAAAAGGATTAATCTATGGCCAATAAGATACAATTAACCTTTGCCGATATGGAACTTTCGATGAACCGC
>JBNAIF010000185.1:0-4169 GCA_050043595.1 Nitrososphaeraceae archaeon
TGTAACTGTTGTACCTTTAGAATTTCCTGGGAATGTTGATGGGTCAGGATTATTACCACTGACAACTGTGGCAAAATCAGATGCTTTCTTTTTACCACCTCCATCGTTGATGACTTGTGTAGTTACTATTATTTTACTAGAATCAGAGTTAGATTTATCTTCATTAGGTAATGGTAATTGTCCTATGATTCCATTTTCATCAAAAGAATCTGATGAAGATGACAATCTATCTTTGATTTTTGATTCCAATGTGTCATCTGGTGAATCTGTTGAAATAGAATAGAAAAATGCAGGTGAATTTTCAATATATATGATATCAGATTCAGCGTATGACTTTGAATCAATAAAAAAAGAAAAACATGTTAATGAAAAAAGGATTATAAAAATTGATGGAACTAATGATATTTCTGGATGCAGATAATATACCAATATTAAATAATAAAATATATCTAGTAATTTATTTATTTTTACTTTTATATCAATTATAAAATATTTTAAAAAATTATGAATCTAAAAATCACTAGTTATTAGTTTGAAAAAAATATAATATAACATTGCAAGAAATAATGGATTGTATTTTGGAATGGTTATTTATACTCAAAAAATAAAAAAAGAATAATTTGAAACAGATTGTTTAGTTAAAACAACGATGGTTTAAACTAACATTCTCTACATATTGAAACGCTAATTATTAGTTCTGTTGTTAATTATGACTCAGATTTTCTTTAAATTTATGTATTGCTTAAGTTGTAGATTTCCAATCATCACCATAAATATCTTCATGATCTTTTTACAGAACATTTGGTAGTTCTACCATTCCATAGATCATACTTTTCATCTAGGCATATATTAAAAAATTCGTCAGTTTATTAGTTAACTAAGATCATCGTAAAAATTTGAGTTTTGTTCTGAATTTTTTGTTGAATCATAAAATTTTTTCACCTGTTTCATTAAGTATCAACCATAAGATATATTTGTCAGTAGATATTGGACGAATTTCTTGTTCAAAATAAAACTTTATTCAACATGCTCAATCGGGTTCAATTTCAGAAATTAATATGACTGCTTATTCTTTAGAGTTGAACAACATATCAGATAAGACTATTTTGTTTTCTGATAGACCCGATAGGATTATCAAATCTATAAGTACCTCCAACTTTGTAGGAAATTGGTCTGTGGGAGAAGATAGTTTTTCTGTTGATGTGTCAAATGCTATATTAGTTAGTATATGAATTACAAGAACAATAAGATGTCACAATTGTTGAATTATTTAACCATGTTTATGATTCTAATAAAAAGTTATAAATATGAATTACATCAGATAGTGCAATACTCAATTACCAAATAAATAAGTCAGTTATAATAGTTTTAGATAGAGGATCGTCATCTTCTGTTTATTAGATTTTATACATTAATAGTAAATTGACAATAATAGCTTAGATATATTTTTGAATGCAAAGATTAGACGATTATTTTTATAAGATAATTTTAATTGAAGTAAATATCAGTAATTTGTAACTGAATTACTAATTCTTTAACTAATGCAAATATGAATAGCAGAGTAAACTACTCTATAAAAGACTACTATATAAAAGACTACCATATATTAATAATTACATAATCAATAACAAAGTTGGGTGTATTTTGATTTGCTGGAAATCATAATTAATGCTCTTTTAATTGTAATCGGCTTATCATTGTTATTTGCAGGTTCAGAGTTACTAATTCGTGGTTCAGTAAAAATTGCAAAGAGATTGCATGTTAGTCAAATCATTATAGGTCTTACTATAGTTGCATTTGGTACTTCAACACCTGAACTTATTGTAAGTGTTAGTTCTGCATTGCAAGGACAGACAGATATATCTCTAGGAAACATAATAGGAAGCAACATTATTAATATTGGTCTAATTTTAGGATTATCATCAGCAATATTTCCAATTGCAGTTCATGTAAAGACAATAAGACGAGAAATTCCAATAATGTTAGCAGTTTCTCTTTTTATAATTCCGATATCTTTAGACGGTACTATTTCACAAATTGAAGGGGGTTTATTAGTCATATCTCTTATTGCTTTTGTATATTATAGTTACAAACAATCTAAAAAAGAAAAAAACAATATGGAATTGAATATTAATGATGATATAGACACTATTTCTAATAACAATAAGTTAGATTTTCCTATAATTAAAAACATAATATTCATTATAATTGGAATAGCATTACTTTATGTAGGTTCAAAATTTACTATAGATAATGCAGTATCTATTGCAAATATTTTTGGAATTTCAGAAAGAATCATTGGTTTAACTATAATTGCTATAGGTACATCACTACCTGAACTTGTTACTTCTGTGAGAGCAGCACTTAAGAAACATGCAGATTTAAGCATAGGAAATATAATTGGGAGTAATATTTTTAATGTACTTGAAATTCTTGGAATTTCATCTTTAATTGTAGGTATAAAAGTTAATTCAGAAATCTTTATAGATTATATTGTAATGATGGGATTTTCTTTAGTTTTAATTCCGCTCATGAGATCTGGTTTTATGATATCAAAAAAAGAAGGATACATATTAACAGGTGCATATATTTCATACTTGATATTTCTTTTAATAACTTTAAAATGAAATTAATTAAGTTAATGCGATAATAATATAAAATTTAAATGAGAAAATTTATTCAATATATTAAAGTAGATTTTATCTCGATTTGAAAAATATTTATTATTAAATTTTATTGTTTCCAGAATTATTTTGAATCATGTTTGTCGTAATTCGAGTTTATTATTTTATCATCTATAATATTATCACTTCATGTTTCAATATTATCGGTTTAGTCATATTAAATACATTGTTTCTTTACAAAATAATATCTAAAATTGTTTATAACCAATAATATATTATTTCATAATTAGATCAGATGGTAGAAGAAAAAAAGAAAAGTCAAACAATTACTTTTAGATTTGATGTAAACTTAATTAGAGATTTAAAAAATGAAGCAGATCTAGAACGGATTAATGTAAATTCTTTAGCATCAAAAATACTTTCGAATCACTTGCTTTGGGAACGTTATGAGCGAAAAATGGGTCTTTTACCTATGACCAGACCATTTGTTAAATATGCGATTCACAATATGAAAGATTCTGAAATAATTCATCTTGCAGAAAAAGTAGAAAAAGATACTTTTGCAGATATCCTAAATTTTATGAAAGGTGAATATAGTGTGGAAGATTTCATAGAGATTCTTAGAAGTTGGCTTTATGTTGCATGGATGCAACATGATGTGATCAAAGGAAGAAAATATTATACATTTAAAATACAACACGATTTAGGAGAAAAATGGTCACTTTACATCAAAATAGTAGTCACTGAACTATTTAATGATATTTTACATAAAAAATTAGAAGTTAAAACTAGAAAAAATTTAATAACTTTTATTTTTCCAGTAGAATAAATTTCAAAGTAATATATAAAATTATTTAAATTTTTTTTGAAAATTGATGTTATAATTTTACATTGTGTTACATCGTGTTGCTACTATTATAATTAGAACCTTGATTATAATAAAAGTATGATTAAAAAAATAATGAAAATGCAAGTTACAAGATTTTGGGAAATTGTTCTATTCAATAAGGACACTAATTTTTTATTTTTTCATGACAAATTAAATGTATCTAGAAATGTAAAAATTAATCAGATATCTAGAATTTTTGGATTGCTATAAACATGTTTAAGAATATTTTGGTACCACATGCTGGAACAAAAGCTGGTGATAAAGCCATAGAATTTGCTACAAATATGGCAAAAGTATATGGTGATTCTAAAATTACTATTTTGCATGTAGTAGAAAATATCCCTGTACCACCATCACTTGCGTTTCATTTAGAGAGAAACGAAATTGCAAAACAATTCAAGCAAGTGAGAGGTGATCTTAAAAAGGAGATGTACAATAGACTAAATTTTAAAGCTAAAAAGATTAAAAAACAAGGTGTAGCAGCAACTGTACGTATATTGCATGGACATCCTGATGAAGAAATAACTCGAGTCGTAAACGAAAATAGTTATGATATTGTAATAATGGCAAAACGACGTAGACTGCGTGGACTTAAGGGAATATTGCAACTTGGTAGTGTATCAAGAAAAGTACTTGAAAGAATTTCGTGTCCAGTT
>JBNAIF010000186.1:0-3963 GCA_050043595.1 Nitrososphaeraceae archaeon
ATTTGAGGATATGAGAAAATACGTACGCGATTTCCTTCAAATAGTATCTGATCAACAAAATACCAAAAATCTTTCATTTTCATACAACGTATTACTTGATGATTATAATTATCTGTGGTTTATATTAAATGGAAAAAAAATCGAAGATATTATAGTAGGAATCAATGCGATAGGTGACACTATTCATGAAAAAGGATTTTCCAGACAGTTACTTGCGGCTGTTTTTGAATTTACAAATAGATATGATAAATTAGATAAAAAATCAAAATATGATACAAATGTATCTGATAGTAATATCACAAAAACTCAATATCTCATCTATAATTATAAACGTGATAAATTTTATCCGTTTGTTCCTATTAGTCGATCAAAAGACCAAGAAAAAAAGAGAAATAATTCTATGGAATTAGTTCTTATGAAAGAGATATCAAATATAATTCCATTTGAAAAAAACTTTTCATATTGGTATCCTATATGGAATATACCTATTTGATTTTTTAAGTTCTTATATCAATTATTTTTATTTGTCCAAAATTATAATGAAAATAATCTAACTTTCATCTGCTCTATTTTTAATAGTTAAATTAAGTATATATAAATCCTATATCCTTGACTTTTTTCTTTTGATCTATGTTATTTTATTTCATATCTATTGCTTTATCATATTATTTATATAGGTCTATGAGGCATTATTTTTTTCAGCTTTCATTTTTGCTAGTTCTTCATTTACTTTATTTTCCATTGATGTCTTTTCTAACTCAACTTCTATATCCGAATCTGGTTTATAAGTTGATGTATAATCCATTATTAATCCAGAATCCATCATTTCATCTAATGCTTCTGACTTTGCTTTCATATTGTCTGTTTTTTCTTCAACTCTATTTAGGATCATGCCAATATCTCCCATTTCTTTAGAAATTCCAGAGATGCTTTCTTTGATTTTAACTTGTGCTTTAGCCGCGGAATATTCTGCTTTAATTACTTCTTTTTTAGTTTTAAATTCTGCCATTTTAGTCGATAATTTTTTTTCAGTATCTTCTAGATTTATCTGATCTTTTTCTATCTCGTTAATTTGCTTATCTAAAGTTTTTATTTGAACTAGAAGAACGTTTTTTCTTTCTAATGCTAATTTTGCTAAATCTTCTCTATTGGACTCCAAAGAACTGTGTGCCTGTTCTTCTAACTTTTCTATACTTGCTGTAAGTTTTGCTTTTTGCATTTCGAGACGTTTTTTTGCAGTTACAACCTTTGAAATGTCTCTTCGCAACTGATTTATTAACTCATGTTGTTTTTCAAAAGAATAATTTAATAGTTCTTCTGGATCCTCTAATTTATCTGCAACATTGTGAGCTTTAGCTTTGAAAATAGCCATAAATCGGTCTAATAATCCCATATTATAAAGTTACCTATATCTAGAATATTAATGTTAATGTTTTTAATTATTTATTTTAATATTAATAATGGATCTAAATAAGTAAAAAATTTATAAAAACAATATAATTATTTTAAAATCTCTTTTTATTTCGTTTATATAGATCTTGCATAGCTAAAAATAATTCTTGTTTATCTAGACCGTTTGTTGTATTAATTTGTGTGTTGTTTCTTATATTGTCCAATATCATGTCTGTTAAATTATCCTATTTGTCACTATCTTTTATTTTTGTGATTTCAGATAATTTTATCAATATATCCTATTTGTCTATATTTTCTTGTGTAGTTGTAAATAATCTTTTATCATTATCATCAAATTCCTTTGTCATGTCATTGGGAAGTGAAGATACAAGCTTTGAAGCAATATTTGGATTAGATTTTTATAGAAAAATTTTTGAAACAGCTCCCATTACAATACTTGCCATCTGAGGATTCATCGTAAACGCTTTAACAAGACTTCCTATCATACGTTCTATAGTTCAAAATTCATATTTTCATGCAATAAAAGTTTTGATAGTAGTTAAAATATACCTTCTTTTATCATATTCACTATTTTTTGAAATATAACTGAAAAATATAAGATCTTAAAAAATTATTAATTCTGTGGAATTAATATTAATTCTATATTAATTCTATTATTACGAATTTCATATTATTTATATATTGTAAATTTTAATCAAATGCTTGTTAATTTTGATTATGTCAATTTTTTAAATTGGTTTGTTTTATTATTTTTGCGATGTAAAAAAATTAGAAATTATTTAAATATTATTTTGGTCAATTATTTTAAATACTATGATTCTGATATTTATTTCAAGTTTTGTTAAATGAGAATTTTCCTTGAATGGTACAACTCAATTCCAGATAATATAAAAAAAGACACTAAAAAAAATTATGATAAAATTTACGAAATAAATAAAATTTTAAAAAAACTTGAAGAATCTAATGAAATGAAAAACCAAAAACCGTCAATCGAAGAATTAAAAAATTGGATTGAAACCAAACAGATATGATTAATATTGTTATAAAAATCCAATTATATGTCTATGTCAAACTTTTATGTTCGCCGGCATAATATGATTATCTGTTATAATTAAACTATCGAAATAATTATCTAGTTGTTTGTAGATGTATATTATGAGTAAAGTAAAAAATCTTATTATTTATACATCTAAAAATTTATTAAATTTTACACTGTAATTATATTTCCAATACCCAATTTAAAACATAAAACATGAATTATATCAATAAAAGAATATACAAAGGAGGTTAGTTTAGATTATTCTGATATTCATACTTCATATATAATATTAAATTCAATGAGAATAAATGTTCAATTTCTCAAATAAATAATGAATTATAGTATAATCTACTTATTTAATGAAATATAAGAAGCTGGAGTTATGTCCGGACAAGATTATATATCCACAAGAGAATGTATATTAATATTTTTATCTAGTTCTAAAAGTAACTGAATTTAGATTTGATAAAACAAATAGGTAATCTGTATCAGATTATCTAAAAATTAGTTGTTAATATTTTAGATATCTCTATTATCTATATTAATTTGATGTTATAAATTTAAAATAATAATATTAAACATACAAAAAGTAGTATAAATATTAATTTGATCTGAAAATATAAAATTAGTTGATTTTTTTTGAAATATGTTATATAACAAAATTCTGAATTTGATACAGAAAAGATAAACTAAATTATGTTATATAACAAAATTCTGAATTTGATACAGAAAAGATAAACTAAAATTTTTTCTAGTATTATCTTACCAAAACATAATAAATAACTAAAATATTAAACAAAATTATATGAGTAAATTATATAATTTAGTATGGACTGATCGTCAAGAAGTATTTTCTTTTCTTTGTTATTTGGCAGCAACATCTACTATAATGGGAGGTTTGTTACATTTTCTAATGGTAGGTCCGTCTCTAAAACCAGTTAATTTTCCTATGGATTTGTTATCATATACTGACGGGTTATTTATTTTATCTGGGATACTCCAAGTATTTTGGGCGATCCCAATGATTAAAAATTGGAACATAAATTGGCATTATGTAGGTGTAGTTGGTACAGTATTATTAACTGCACTGCTTTGTCTAACTAGAATACCAAATCCTATTACTGTGTCACCGTTAGTTGATGATAATCCTATGTGTTTATTAACTGAAACATTTCAATTCTTGTATATATTTACTACTATAACTTTGATCTTCTTAAAGAAAACCGGTAGAGATACTAAGGTATTACGATAAAATTTCTACATTCTTTAACCAATATCATTTTTTTACACAAATTAAATAATGACTTAATTTAATACTTATTAAATTATGTATATATCGCTATGATTTAATTTTAAAATTTATATTTTAAAATAGTTTTACTCAACAAATTATTTGTTTTTAATAAAATCACACTAAAATAACTATAGTTTAGGAATTCAAATTTTTAAAAATGTTAAAATAAAATTTTTTTTATAAAATATGGATCGGATAATTATTAATTTTTAAAGTT
>JBNAIF010000187.1:0-4062 GCA_050043595.1 Nitrososphaeraceae archaeon
TTTTCTAATCGAATTTATTAATTCAGTTATTTGTTTCTGTCTTAATTTCCGAATATTTTTATTGCCAATTATATTATTTATTAATTCATAATGTTTCTTTGGAATAAATACACATGCTAAAAACATTGAACCAAAAGTTTCGCTAACACCAGATTCATCACATCCTACAATATTTTCAAATTTCAATATTCGATCAACATTTTCTTCATTTAATACCTTATCTGACCTCACATATTTGAACTCATATTCTAGGAAATTTTTTATGTATTTGATTTCGTGAATATTTTCTTTTCCCTGAATCATTAATTTTTGGTTATTATAATATGTGACTGTAATTTTTCCTTCTAGTACATCAAATGCAAATAAGTCTATCATGCCTGGCTGTAACTGTTTAGAAATTAAATTATATTTATTAGATAATTTCTTTTTTAATTGTAAAAAGATATCATTTGTTATGGAATCATAAACAAACACATTATTCAACAATGAATAATATTTTATTTCATTCTTATTAATATGACGCATAATTTGTTTCATAGTCATCCAAACTTCCTCATCCGAATCTGTTAAATCTGGACATTAAACTTCACATAGGTACTGACTGTAACATCATATATCAAAATTGTAATAAATATTATATTGCTAAAATCATTTCTTATTTTTTCGGGATATGACATTTAATATTTGTAGTTTTGTAATATCTAATTGTTTTAAATATATTGGTGAAATCGTTGTTTGAAGTTGTTGAGCTAATTAAATGCAAACATTTCTAGATTGGTATAATTCAATTCCAGAACATATTAAAAAAAACTAAATAAAAAAATAATAGTAAATTTTAAGAAATAAATAGAATACAAAAGAAACTTGAAAAATCAGATCATCTTAGAGACTAAAAACAATAATACTTTCATTATTGCACCAAGATAGATAGAAAATTAGATTTAGAAGATGAAACAGTAGGTTATCTTAAGTCATTATTAGGCGAATCTATTTCTTTGACAGTAGTTGGAATTATAATTAAAGATCCACATAAAACATAAAAATAATAGATCATATCCTGAAGAAAATCAATAAATATTAATTTGGGGATTAACGAGTTCGGTCTGTTAGGCGATTAAAATAATGATTGAACTCGTTATTGTCTGCTATCCCCAACTCGCTGGAATAGATGTAACACTATGAACAAAGATTCAGTATATTGGAAACGGAGTATTTGGTAGAAACAGCAACAACAACAGCATTTTGTGATGAGTCAAACAAAATACCTTTAGATGGTAGAAGATACTCATATACTGAATTATTTATTCCAGCGATATAATACATTACATATATCTTTTACATAAATATTTAGATATTATCCTATACATTCATGTCATATTAACATTGGATCCAAAAAATGTCGATTTCATAATACTTATTACATAATAATACAAAAATAATATACATTCTTTCACAAGTGATGTTTGCATAGGTTAGATCTGGAAATATAATGAATACCAGCAGGATTGATACTTACTATCCCATTTGATACCTATGTAATTATTTTTGGTTCTCTATTTTTGACCATAAACCTTCAATATAATTTCGATCCCTTCTGACAATGAGATCATCATAATATTTTTGAGAATAAAAATCAAAATTTTTTTTTGTTTTTATACTAAATATCAGTTATCTAATTGAACTTACAATTACTAGATAATTTTAACAATACATCTTTTATTTCACCATCTTTGATAATTCTATGACATTCTCCTTCGGAGTAAACATAATTATGAACAATCGAAGTAGAAATATTAAATGCTTTACCAATCTATTGATGATACAAGTTACATGATGATTAATTGTTATTTGTACTATTATACAATCTATTTTATTGTGTTTTTTTCTACTATTTCTGTAAATATCTGTATGATAATATTATGTTCTTGCTAAATTCGTTATTCAAACTTTCATAGTTTATTATATTCAGGTTTTGAACATTTGTTATGAATTTTAAAATCCTCTAGCATTTGATATGTTGCTTTATCTATAAAATATTGATTAATATATTTCAATAATGTATCTGTAATTCCAATTTTCGAATCTATTAAATCTTGTTTAATTGCATCTTTGGCGTCTTGAATATTGACATGATTCTTCTCGTGTAGAATAAGCAATTCTATCATTTTGATGTATAATTTTTTCATTTCTAACCATTTTATTTTAAACTCCTCAAAATTCTTTTCGTATTCAAAGAAATGCATATCCGATGCCCGTAATTTGACAAAAAATTTTTGATCTTCAATGGGTAGATTGTCAAAACGTTGTAATTCTTCTTTAGACATATTAGATAACCATTTGTTTACATATCTTTTCCTCTCTTCAAATTCATGATCAGACCATTCATCAGATTCTTTATTTCTATTATCTGAACTTGTCATAATATAATTACTTTATTCTTATGGTTAATAAAGATAAAAAATGCTCTAGATGTGAGATAATTTTCTTTTCTTGAATTTCATATCTTCATAAATTCTCATTCAAAACAAAAATAGTAAACAAATATTGGTATATTCTTTAAATCGTATTTCAAATTCGTATACATAAAAGTCTCGAAAATCTTTCAATGATGAATATTCTGTTAATATTCTAACAATAACATCATTCATAGTTTCTTTTTCTTTTTAATTTATATAGTGTAGATTTTTTCTGTTGAAATAGTCATTATAGTAACTTCATCTCGTTAATTTTCTTATTCTATCTTGCTATCTCATGTTTTGCCAACTTTTGTTGCCTAAATTACTACATTCATGACACTAACTTAGTTCATCTAATTTATCTTTAAGAAAATTACAGAAACTAGCACGTGTAACTTTAGCACTGTTTATAGTTATGTCTAGTTATTGTTTTATAGTATATTAAACATATTCTATTGATTCATTATCATATTGTATCTTTCAATTTTTTTATTGCTTTTATCTATGTATTAATAATTATAAATATTATAACTCCTACAGAATAATCAATGTTGCAACCATTATCATGATATTCTAAGTTCACATATATTTGTCATCATTTCCATGATGCTAGTAATGTTTTATCTTTTTCTTTAAGCTTGTGAATATCTGATTTATATTTTATCTTTCTTGACAACTATTTTTGTTTTATTTTGTAGTATCGATTTCTTGAACCTAGATTAGTAGGCATATTTATACTAATCACATAATAAATAAAACAAGAGAATAAAGACAAGACTATAAAAGATATCCAAAACTCGTGATTGATAATTATTAAAGTATTGCAAGATTATCTCGATTTTGCAAAATTCAAATATGGATGTCTTATGGATATAATTAGAAAATATAATAAAAGGATTATTGCAGTCAATCTCATTATTTTATAGATAATGGTCCTCTTTAATTTGTAGTATAAAGTTCATAAAGGTAAGATAAAAGAAGTATTAAGAAAATTCATAGTTATGGCAATTATTGTCAAGTAAATCTAAAGATTATTGAATAATCTTAAATATTCAACGTCAGTATATTTTTTTGTGGTCATTTCTGTAAATAAAATAAAAAAGATATTTGCCATAGGTAAAAGGAAGAAAAAGAAAATTAAGAACAAAGAAGAACCCATATCTACGCCATCATAATGAGAATAATAATGTTTTCTAACCAAATAAGAAAATGAGATATTGTTAGTTTTTACTTTAGGTGTCTTTTTTTTATATCTATCTATCTATCTATCTATCTATCTATCTATCATATTTTCTAATTTTATGGTAAATAGATTATATTTTGGTCTATCGATAATATTAATAATGCTTTGAATAATATTATAATAATTACACCAATTATTGTTATAATTACATTTAATATCTAGTCTTTGGCTCATTTTTTAATCGTAGTCTTTAACTATGAAATGTATTGGTAAGTAATCAAGAATATAGGAGAAAATATGTAATAAATACCACATTATACTAGAATTTTTGTTTTCATTTTTTAATCACTTGAAATACCAACACAAATTTAAAAATTCTATTTAGAAATATTATCAATTTTAATAATACGCTAACTTATAATT
>JBNAIF010000188.1:0-2852 GCA_050043595.1 Nitrososphaeraceae archaeon
GTTAATCCTATATTTCAATATCTTTTGAATAAAAAACCTAAATATAGTAGCATTTTTCACGAAAAAGTTAAACAAATATCACTTTATTAGATGATGACGGTATCACTTTGTCAAACAAGAGATAAAAACAGTCATTACGGGGATTTTATAGGATCTGAGGTACTTGAAGAATATGATTATTTTTGAAACATCTATAAACATATTGACTCAAAATATTCAAGGTTGGAATTAATATCTACTATATTAAAATAATATTAAAATTGTATATTAAAATATTTTATATTATTGACAAGCAACATATTTAAGATTATTATTATTGAAATTATAAATATAATATTCTGTTTTAATTAAATGTGTCTAAATCAAAATCTATGATATCTTGTATATTGATAATAACCACAGCAATAATGTTTCTGATTCTTGTTCCAACGTCTGCATCAAATACCACTCATCTATCAAAATTAATTATTGTTGCTAATGCAGAATATGACTATGATGAAGACTATGAAAACAACATTTATTATTATGGTAACGATGGATATCCTTGCGTCTCTTGCCCTCAACAAAGTTTAACTGTAGAAGATATAGAATCAATTAACAAGTTAATAAAGGAAAGTGGAAAAACATTTGAATTTGTTACAATTAAAAACGGATTCATGTTAGTAGATAATGATGTCAACAATAATAACAATGAACAAAAAGTAATATTTACTGTGATAGGAATAGTAGAACCAAAACCAATCATAAATATTGTAACAGGATTTCTACACGATTAATATAAATTATAACAACAATTATTCAAATTCCTTTATTTTGATAAAAAATAATCAAATATTTAAAATCTATAATAAATAAGTATATTAATAACCTTCTTAAGGTAAGGTTACTTATTTTTCTTTAAGACCAAATTTAGTTATGGTTATTGTTTTCTGTACAACAATGGCAATATGGAACAATAATTAGTGTAGTAAATGATTGGATGGAATGGAGGATTACCTATATTTTGAATTGAACGAAATTTGTACATATAAATTATGCAATTACTTTAGATTTTAAATTAATATTATTATAAGGATCATAACATATTTCAATTATCATTTTGAATCTTTCTATAAATATTATCTGCAAGATTTTGCCCATTCTTCATCTGAAAATTCCGAATTATCACAGAATCTAGTATCTATGAGACCTAATGAGTTTTGAATTAATTCATTATTAATATTTACATTATCACAATAAACAACACCAATTTCTCTTCCATATCTATCTCCACCTCTTTGACCATCGTCAATATCAACTTGTGCATCTTTATTTTGACATAATTTCTTTACAAAGTCGGTCGCTTCTTTGAATCCTGGTTCTCCTCTCTCTGGTGTATCTACTAATGCTAATCTTATTCTAATATCATTCACATCTATTGTATCACCATCTACAACTTTGGTTACTGGTCCAGATATCTCTATTTCATCTGATATTGTTTCTTTTGGTATGGCTTTTATTTTTGTATCATTATCAGAAAAATCATCTATAATATTCAAATCAGTATTTTCAATTTCGTTTGAAAATAATTGCATATTAACGATGTTTGATAAAGCAAAAAAAATAATTAATGATGAACTAACAATACCCACTGTTAAATACATCGTCCTAAACATACTTTATTTAGTATCGTATTATATTTAGGTAGATCATTTCTAGATGGTTTTTTAGTTTTTACGTAAAACAATGATGAAGATATCATAATTGTTTTTGGCAGTATTTTCATAACTATTATTTTGTGGCCTTGTGCTTAAACACACAAGGATCCACACCATAGATACAATCGTGATAATTACTATCGTCTTCTTTATTACCATCCATGACTAAAACGATAATATTGTTCGATATAGCCATTTTGACCTAAATGTAATAATATTAAAGATAAATTCAATTGACTTTAATATAGTTTGCAAATAATAAAATAAAATAATAATACTTTATTGCACCAAGATAGATAGAAAATTAGATTTAAAAGATGAAGCAGTAGGTTATCTTAAGACATTATTAGGCGAATCTACTTCTTTGGCAGGAATTGGAATTATAAAAGATCCACATAAAACATAAAAATAATAGATCATATCCTGAAGAAAATCAATAAATATTAATTTGGGGATTAACGAGTTCGGTCTTTTAGGCGATTAAAATAATGATTGAACTCGTTATTGTCTGCTATCCTCAACTCGCTGGAATAGATATAATACTATGGACAAGAATTCAGTATATTTGAAACTGGAGTACTTTGTAGAAACAACAGCAGCAACATTTTGTAAGGAGCCAAACAAAATATCTTGTGAGTGGTAATATACTCCAATATTGAATTACTTGTCCAGCGAGATAGTAAATACACGTATCTTTCACATAAATATTTAGATATTATCATACCATAAGTCTAATACATTTACATTAGATCTTAAAAATGTCGATTTCATAATACTTATTACAGAATAATACTAAAATAAAATACATACTTTCACCAAGTATGTTTGCATAGGCTAGAACTGGAAATATATTGAATACCGGCAAGGCTTTCAAGGCCTCGTTGATACCTATGGAATATTTTTCTTTTACCTATTTCCTACTATTATTACGAATAGAATATTTATAAAATATGTTATAGATAGAAAATCTCCTCGTTCCAAAATACATTTACAGTAGTGGTTGTTGTACATTATAGTTGTATGTAGACCTTAACAACCATTACTGTTCTTATTTTATACCATACTATACAATTTAACATATTCTTCCTAGAATTATTGTTCAAATGGTTGATAGTAATATAAAATTACAACAGCAAATAAATTCGAATATTTTTT
>JBNAIF010000189.1:0-5013 GCA_050043595.1 Nitrososphaeraceae archaeon
TTTTTTTGTTTTATTTTTCTTCTTATTTGTATTCTTTTATTTCATCATAATATTCATATAACCTTTTACAACTTTTCATTAATTTACCAATTTGATTTATTCTTTTTTAAAGTAGAGATATACCTCTATTATCTTCATACCTTGCTACTTTTTCTGTTCTCATTATCTGAAATATTGCTTTAAACATATCATCATCCATTCTTTGAATTTTGTCTACCAAAGTTTCATCATTATAGTGTCTTACTATTTCAGCAATTAAGATTTAGATTTTTTTAGATTATAACAAAACATTATTATATTATGTTACCGATTCCAATTACATGCAATACTCGAAGCCCTCAAAATTTCTAATTTAGGTAGAGCCAATTTAGTTAATATTTAAAAAACTGTTATGAATAATCTATTCTGTAAAAAAAATAAAATTTATAGATATATTTAATTTATAAAGATAATCGAAATAACATAATGAATTAAGATAAGCCAGAGAAATAATCTGAAAAAGAATGAACATACTCAATTTAAAAATGAAAAATTTCGGAAAAGAATTATTAAAATACTTCAGAAAATCGGAAAACAATAAACATAAAAAAACCATGAAAATTAGCAGAAAATCCTAATTTCTGAATTAGTAAGACAATACAATGAAGTATATTAGTAGACAAAATACAAAGAATGAATGATGATATGTTTAAAGCAATTTTTCTGATAATGAGAACAGAAAAAATATAAAGATACAGAAGTAAAGATATTAATTTAATTTAAAAAAAATTAAGAGGAATTGTTGGGATTTATTCATCATCTGGTACATATACAGTACCAATATCATCAGGGCTTGTACCCTCACAACAATATGTGTCACAAGTCTGACAATCAGTACACCATTTAGTACATACCGCCAGAGGTCCTTGTGGTGCTGTTATTATATTTGAACCTGGGAATTTTGACATCTCACCTGATTCTTGAGGTGCTACTATTATATTGGTACGTGAATCCGAAGTATCATTGCTGGATTTTTCTGATGACATTTGTGCATAAATGTTTTCACTATTTGATAGAGAAAATGCACCAAGACCAATTACTAATATGACCAAAGTAGTAACCACACTTAAATTTAGTATGTTCATTTTCTTAGTTTTATCAATAAAGATTAATAAGATTATTGGACGATCTTTGCGGTACCAAAAAGTTTAGCAATACATTAAAATAACTAAATAAAAATTTATTGTTTCAAAATGTATACAGTATAATACTGAAGTAATTTCTAGAAGAAGACGTGATAAATTATATTCTATCAACTTGAGACACTAGACGAAATCAAAAAACTTATTATATTATGTTACCAATTCCAATTACATGCGACACTCGAAGCCATCAAAGTTTTCTAATTTAGTTGCAAAGCCCATTTAGTTAACAATTAATAAAATAGTTATGAAATATTCATCTATGAATAAAAAATAAAACTGATTTTTAAAAAGTTAACCGGAAATAATCTAAAAATAAAGATAAAATGCAGTGTCTTCTCCTCTGCCTTTTTCCAAACTTGTTTTTATACTATTTGTAGAAAAATCCCATGTTTTTCAGATATTGTTTCTGCATCATCTTTTCTTTCAATATATTTTACTTTTTTCAAATCAAATCTTCGTTTTAAAAGATCTTTATATTTTCTTTTTCCTCCTTTTCGGTGGTAACTATTATTGATTCCTTTATCATAGTTTTCTTCATATTTTTTTTACCTTAGATATTGTATTTGCATTTATTTTAGCATATAAAATATCTTTAATAATTTTATTTTTTATTTTTTTAACTAAAACTTGTTACTTGCTAGTCACTTGCTAGTTAAAAGTTGTTTTAATCATTTTTTTATTATAATATGTTCCAGTAGAAGTGTTGGGGGGTTTTGTAACGTATATTGTTAGTATTGTTTCTTATTATTAGTGTTTTAGTCATTTTTGTTTTCTATTCCATGCAGAGATCCATAAATAGATAAAATTGGTAAGAATTTGTTTATATGTATGATCTTCTATATGTCGTTCTATTTCATCACGTTCTATTGGATAAATACATCTAGAGCATATAGGACATGTTATTGTTTTTCCTGCTTTCAACAACTTTCTTCGATTTTGTCCTTCTCTTTCTTGTTCACTAAGTGTGTCAGTCATTTTTTATCCAATAACCTGAACATTCTTGAATTTACAAAGAGGATTACTACAGAATGTTTCTTTCATCTTTAAAGTTGTACATTCTTTGTTTTTTCTTTCATATTCTTTGGTTTTGATAAATCCTTTGTTACAAACCCAACATTTTCTTTTATATCGTCTTCTTTTCTTTGGCTTTGCTAATGTATCAAGTTTAAAATCACTTCTGCATTGTGCAGGTAATTTTGTTTTTGTATTTCCGTATTTATTCGTCATTTAAATAAAGTTACATTTTTTAAAAGTCATCGCTTTTCACATTTGTTATAGGTAACATTATTCATTGATTCATTCGTCAAAATATGAAAAAAAGTTCTAATCATTTATATTTATCTTGCATTTCTTTGAGAAAATTATCATAGTTTGCTTTAACATATTCCATTTGTGTATTTGCTACGACATCACTTAATTTATCCACATGTTTAAGCATTGAATTACATGTTTTTTTAAAAATGTTTTTTCGTACCTCAATAGACAAAGCAGCATTAGACATAATTAAAGTTGTAAGTGCTGTTTGTATAGTCATTATTTCTTCAAAAAAAGTATATTTATATTTTTTTTCTAATAAATCAAAGATATCAATAATTGGTTGGGTATTTTCGATCAAATCTTTATTCTTGTCTTTATTATTGTTATTTTTCATTTTTAATCTTGTTCAAGTCTATTTTTTCAACAAATCCTTATGGTATGGGTAATTCTAAATAAACTAGATCATTGTTTTCATCAACATCAAAATAAAGGTTTGCATTAAGTTCAAATGTTTTAACATTTTCGTTTTTATTTTTGTGCTTAGGTTAATTCCATAAATCAAATCATCTTCTTCAGTTGAAATCTCTAAATCCGTTTAGTATCAATTTTGAATATCCCAAATATATTCTACTATAATGAATTTATCTTTGAGATGTTCTTGTTCTTCAAGTGTAAAGAATTGAAATATTGATTTTATTTTTTGATAATCTTAATTTTCAATTCACTTAAAGAAGACGATGCAACTGTTTTAACTTAAATCATTTATGACTAATAATTTAGTGATTCTATCTATTATTGCTTTAATCATTTTTTAGTCTACTAAAATTAATCTTCTGTTTGGATGATATTTTTTGAATTTCTTTATTGTGTCTTCAGTTCCTCCCTTTCTATCTTTGGCTACGCATGCAATGAGAATGTCTGAATCTTTTGCAATGTAGTCATTCCGTCTTAGAGGTGCGATTTTTCCAGGATATTTGTTATATTGAGGTCTATAAATCGTGATATGATGATCATCTCGTTCTGCCAATAGTTCCGCAAATCTGTCTGCTCCTTTACTTGCACCTCCAGATATTATATGAATTTCATCGTCTAGGTCAACTATTAAATTATAAAATGTATTGATAACTTTGTTCAAATCTTCATTAGAATCTCGTTTTCTAGAACCTACTATTCCTATTTTTATCATTTTTCATTTTCAGTGTCTAGTTTTCGTAAATGTGCATCTTTACACTCACCAGAACAAAAGAGAGAATGATTATAGATTCTACCATTATTAAGAAATTCATTACAATTAATACATTTTTTGTCTTGGTTAATTTGTTTAATATCATTGCTCATTTTTTATTTATCCTATAACTCTGGTATTCAGAAATTTACAAAGTGGATTACTACAATATGTATCTTGCATTTTTAGAATAATTCCATTTTCTCTTTTTTGTTCATATTCTTTAGTTTTGATAAATCCTTTGTTACAAACCCAGCATTTTCTTTTATATGGTCTTTTCTTTTTTGGTTTTACCAAAGTAGAAAGTTTAAAGTCACTTCTGCATTGAGTAGGTAATTTTGTTTTAGTATTTCCGTATCGATTTACCAATTTGTCTTTTCAAATCTCTTATTAGGATATTTTAATATCAATTGCTGTTTTTTGTTTTGAAGAGTAATTCCGCCATCTTGATAAAATATCAGATATCCATGAATTGTAGACTTTGTTTTATTGTTAAATCCATAAGCATACCCTGTAGAATTTTGTCTTTCAAAAGTCCATTCATTGATATAAAATATAGTAGAAGTGTTATCATCTTTAGATTTAATATTTTTATTATAAGCACAATCGAGGCAAAGATCCCCATAAGTATCAAAAAATTGTGCATTACAATTACAACATGTTTTTCTCACTTTTTAATCCCTCTTGTTCTATTTTTGTATTAATATCCTGTGCGTCTAATAATGTTGACATTTGTTCTAATTCATTTAAAAATTTTTTTGGTATTATTATATCAATAAATATTTTCTAGTTTCACATACATTGTAACTACAAATTTGTGTCAAAAATAATTTACTATCCTCAGTTTGAATGCCTAATATAACACTAAATTAATTTTTCTTTCAAGGTTCTTTTTTTTATTCCAAGTACTGGAATCCAAAACATTATTATATTATGTTACCAATTCCAATTACATGCAATACTCGAAGTCCCCAAAGTGTTTAGATTTAGTTGCAGAGCCCATTTAGTTAATATTTAATGAGTTATGAATAATTTATTTGATAAATGAAAAATAAACTGATTTGTAAAAGTTAATCAAAAGTAATCGAAAAAATTAATATAGAAAAAAATTATTTAATCTTTATGCAGATTCTTATTTTATTTCCAGTAACTAAAACATATTTTTTTAATAATTTAGATATCTCGTTTTCTGGTTTGTATGAGTAACATAGTAAAGATAAAATAGTTACTGTTTTTGTTATTATTAATATTATTTAATATGCTTGTTTCTTTCTGTCTTCGTATAAATTACACATGGCATCAACAACATCAAGAAATTCATTTTTTTTAAGAGGACAGTCATATCTT
>JBNAIF010000190.1:0-3257 GCA_050043595.1 Nitrososphaeraceae archaeon
GAAAAATATTTTAACTTTGGTTATGTTACCTTCTAAAATCTCAATTCTTGTTGTTACTGCATTATTGAATATAATATATACACAAGAAAATCAAACTACAACAAAGACATTATCATAGGACAAGAAAATAACGATGGAGAATAGAACACAGATTTGTCTGACTGCGGACTTCCATACAATCAATACAGATGCCGATACAAACTGTTGATTCTTTGCTTGCTTATTCTCTTGTCAAAGTGAGATTTATAATAACTTTCAATCGATCTAGCCTATCTCGACTATCCAGCGATCTTAAGTCATATCTATTAGTTCCAAAAATACAACATATATAGAAGTAAAGCACTTTTAAATTACTTGAACTATGAACACTAAATATTTGTTAGTCATGGTTATAATAGTTGTAACGGTGGTTGGGTTGACATCTCTAGCAACAGCAGATAGCGTATCGGCTACAGATGAATCACCTTTCCTGAATGCGCAGGAAAAATTTGCTTTTTTGCACGCGATCCATCTTGCTTTTGTTATCCGTCTAATGTTTTAGGCTGTATCTGTGTGTCTCCTTGATGAAATTACCATCATTGTTATCATATTCATTTTCTATTTCTAAAAGTCTCCAGTTACTTTTATTAATCTTATTATCTGCTTTTTTTGAGCAATAGATGTGGGAAATTATTTCCATTCCCAAACATAACCCGATATTGCTTGCCCTGTATCATCGAACTCATATAGATAAATACTTGCTAAATTATCTAGAAATGCTAATTCTCCTGTAGAATTCGTACTATAGATCTGGACTCCACGCTCTTCAAATTCATCGTTTTCTTTGGGAACGCCTATTCCTTGATAAATGTATGTTGCTTTTTCTGTTTCATTATTTTTTATAGTATATGTTCCATTTCCACTATAGATTATCTTACCATCTGGTTGATATATCCCAGTGTAAAAACCATTTTCCATAGTTTCAATTCCGTTAATCAATATTGTGTCGTTATACCACCCTTCAGTCTTATTCAAACCAATATCAGTTGAGATAGTAGTTGCATTTTCAATTCCTTCCACATATACAGAAAATGGTTTTTCGGTTAAATTAGCAAGAACTATCTTTGAATTAATTAAATCTGTTGCTAATATTGATGGACTTTGATTTGTATTATTACTATCTTGTGCATAAAGAGCAGTAGTCATTGTAGTTAGAATTAACAAAGATAACACTGCTATAATGCTAATTTGATATTTCATAGAATATATTAGAAAATATTTGTTTAAAAACAAATCGATTATATTTGTTTTTTTTCTATGGTTACGCTCTTATTTTATGGACAAATTCTCCTACTATTACTTTGAGATCATCATATATTTCATTTTTTAAAGAATAGTTAGAAATATTTATTATAAATAGTAATTAAAAATATTGTATAAAATTTAGGATCGAATAATTTAGATTAATATTTTAAGATTTATGTAAATTTATTTGATTCAAATCATATTATTTAGTTTATATCCTTAAAATATGGCGTTATTTGATTATTTATTATAGTTGTAAATTCATGAGCCGGGAAGTATCATGAATATATTTGCATTGGATTCATCAGTTGAAGAAAATATTAAATTTAATTGGGTATTTAATTAATATCATGTTCAAAAAATATCAAAAAATATGAAAATAAGAAAGAGGAATTTAAAGAAATGAGAAAATAATCTTGTAATTATAATCCACAATTTTTTAATACTTATGTGGATCTTTGTCTTGATTGTGCTTATAATAAAAATATTAAATCTAAAGATGATGAACTTGTACTGTATTTTACATCAATGAATAAACTTTTGAAAGATAAAATTCTACGGGTTATGCGTATGGTTTTAACAATAAAAAAAGTCTACAATTCATGGTTATTTGATATTTTATAAAGATATTGGAATTACTCTTCAAAACAAAAAGTGGTGATTGATATTAAAATATCAAAAATACAGAAACGAAAAAACAAATTGGTAAATCGAAACAGAAATACTAAAACAAAATTACCTGCGTATTCTCAAAGTGATCTTAAAATCACTACTTTAGTAAAACCAAAAAGGCAAATATCATAAAAAAGAAAATGCGTGTTTTGCAACAAAGAATTTATTAAAACTAAAGAATATGAAATAAAAAGAAAATGGAATTATTCTAAAAATGGAAGATACATATTGCAGTAATTTTCCAATATGTAAATACAAGAATTCTCGAGTTATAGGATAAATAAAAATGAGTGATGATATTAAACAAATTAATCAAAACAAAAAATGTATTAACTGTAATGAATTTCTTAATAATGGTAGAATCTATACCCATTCCCTCTTTTGTTCAGGTGAATGTAAAGATGCACATTTACGAAAACTTGACAATGAAAAAGAAAAAAAATGACTAAAACAATAATAGATAGAATCCCTAAATTATTAATTATAAATGAATCAAGTTAAAACAGTTACATCCACTTCTTTAGGTGAACTGGAAATTAAGATTAATCAACTTTTACAAACAGAATTATACACAACTAAGATAATAAACATTCAATATCAATATGAACAATCACCTTATCCCGATAGCGATCTCCAATATTCTGCAATGATCATATATCAACAATAAAAAATAATGATTGAAAAAATACAATCAGAATTAACTTTAAATATAAAATCATTTCAAATTATAAAAAATTTTCCCAGCAAAGACTTTGATGTTATAATTAAATTAGAAAAACATACACTAACTTTCAAAGGACATTCATTCAAAATAATAGAAAATAAAAAATGAATCCCAGACTTTCAACAGCAATATGCAACTTTTGTGGTGAAAAAGTATCTGGTGATGATCCATTCCAAACATATCACATCTACTTAAACCACAGAGAAAAACTCAGACAGTGTTTTGATGAAAGTTTCCACGAAATACCCTTGTTTCTAAGAAAGATATTCACCAAAGAAGAAATGTATCAAATAATGCTTAAAAAAATGGAAGAAATAGATCAATCAGAGAAGGAAAAAAAATGACTAAAACAATAACAACTTGTAACTAGCAAGTAACTAGCAAGTAACAAGTTAATAATAAAATATTAAAAAAATGAAAAATAGAATTATTAGATATTTTATATGCAAAAATAAACGACAATACAATATCTAAAGTAAAAAAATATGAAGAAATTTTAATAGATACACTAAAAACGAAGCAGTAGAAGAACTACTAGAAATTGGATTTATATCAAATAATGAGAACTGAAAAAGTA
>JBNAIF010000191.1:0-3221 GCA_050043595.1 Nitrososphaeraceae archaeon
AGTTTGCAAAAGAAATTTTGAGAAATTCTTTGATCAATGGATATTTTCTGAGGGTCACCCAGAATTAGAAATTTTAATGAGTATAACTGAAAAAAATAAACTACGAATCAAAGTTAAACAGATACAAAAGAATTTTTTTGAATTTCCACTAGAACTTAGAATTAACTATAAAATAAAAAAAAGAAAAAATTCAAATGGTATAGAATATAATAAAATTGAAATTATAAATATCAATAATAAAGTAAATGAATTCGAAATAGACATATCAAAATTACAAGAAATTCAATGGATTTCTGTTGATCCCTATTACAAAATATTGAAGAAGATAACTTTAATAAAATATGCTCGAGAAACTAGTAAATTTCAATTCAAAGAAATGTTAAAAAAACAATTAAGGTACGGAATAACAATTGTCGAGAGAATTCAAGCTGCACGTTTTCTTAAAGAGTATTTTTCTGATGATATTTTAAATAAATTAAAAGATTCTATATTGAATGATGATTTTTATGGAGTATCAGTAGAAGCAGCAAACACAATTGGTTCATATTGGGATGAGACAGATTACAAAAAATCAGAAAAAGCATTCAAAATATTAGAATCTATTATATCAGATGAAAAATTAATTATGAAATTACATCCAATAATTAGGAGATCAATATTAAAAAATATTGGAAATTTTGGAATGTGTCGAAAAATAAAATCAATGAATTATTTGGTAAAGAATGAATCAAGTTATTTTGTGAAATCTACGCTTGCAGAAACTATTGGTAAAATTGTGTCGAAAAATAAAGATAAAAAAGAAAAGAAAATAGCAATTCAAATCTTGAAACAATTAACATTATCTACTTCGTTTCAAAATATAGTGGCAACGGGTGCAATAAATGGTCTTTCGTATTTCTCCAATGAAACAGATGTAAAGATTACTGAAAAGATCATTAATTTTATGCTAGATAAAACCAATAAAGAAAATGATTATTTTACAAGATCTGCAGCTATAAAAAATTTGTCAAAATTTATTAGAATAAAATTTGAAGACAATCTAGATATTAAAAATCTAAACTTTAAAATATTTTTTAGACTATTAAAATTAACAAGTGATGAACGTAGAAAGATAAAAATTGATGCAATAAATGCCATAGTGAACAAAAATTTAAAAATAATGTTACCAGATATAAGAATAATATATTTAATTTCAGTTTTAAAGTATATTTCAACACACGACATTGATGGTTTTGTAAGAAATACAGCTAGAAAAGGATTAAAAATTGTAAATTCATGGATAGAAGAATATTTAAAACAACCGATAATGATAGATTCAAATCATGACAGAAAAGAAGTGAATACTAATGTGAAAGAGATTTTCCAGAACATAAAAATTATTCAAGATAATTTTAAATACATTTTAGAATACTAGTAAGTTATAATAGATAAAAAAATTGCGGCAAATTCAAGAATATTTGAAGATTTGAATACAATGGTTTTAATTTGGAATTATATTAAAAAATAATGTTAGAAATAAAATGATTATTTATTCGGTCTTTATTAGTTGTATAATTATTTTACTATTCTCAACATTCATCAATGATTTTGCATTTGGTTTCTTTCATCAACAAGATAAACAAAATAACAACAATATCGAACTGGATGAAGATATCAAAATCATTCATGAAATAAGTGATGAAGTAAATTTAAACTCTTTTAAATTTCAAACTATATTAAAAGACTTTGAATCGAATTTTATTAACAACGACCAAATGATTAACGAAACTGAAAAGTATATTGTAAATCTCGAAGACATTGTAAACAAAAGTAAATCTTATAAACTTGATAAAAAATATCAACAAATATTATCTAAATATATAATATCACTTGAATATGAAGTAGAAAGTTATAAGCATTTTAAGATTTACTTATCTACTGGAAATATAACAGAAAACGAAATTTCTATTCAATTACTTTCTTCTGCTTTAAAAAATGAGTTAGAAGCGATTAGTTTATTTAAGAAAGTAGTAGAAGGTACAATCAATTAAAGTATCATAAAGAAACATATGATTTAATTTAAATAAAATAAAATAATTTACAATAATTAAAATAATAATTTTGCCTATAAATCCTTGTTAGATTGATGAATAGAATCAAATTTTTTTTCAAAAACAAAATAAGATTTTAAGTTACTTGAATTTCCGTAAACAAGTTTTATTTCATCACCATCTCTAAGTGGAATAAGGAATATATCTTTAACCTCTAACAGATTGCCGTTGATATAAACCAAAGGATCTGGAAAATCATATTTTGAAAGTGTCTGTTTCAAAATATCAAAGTCATTTTGTTTAGTATAATTCCAAATAGCAAAAAATTGACCTAAAGTAAAAGTAGTGTTCGTTGGAGATTCAATATGTATAATACCGTCATTTTGATGGGTATGTAACCAATAAAGACAATTATCATCCAATGAAATTCCTATATTTGCGGGAATATCAAGAGATCTACCATCAATAAAAATAAGAAGATGAGTGTGAATATGATAAGCAGAATGTTCCATAGACTCACATTTAATTCCCATTATTTCATGGTTTTCTTGAAGACCATATGCATTAATTGAAAAAAAAGATATAAACAACAAACATATAAGAAAAATAAAAATAGAATTCAAAGTATGTTCATTAATGAAAACAATCTATATGCTTTTAAAAGTTTCTGCATTTGATGATTAGATACTAAAGAGTTTTATAACAAAACATGCTTATAAAAATATGAGATGTCCTTGTTGTGGCGACAATATGGATGAAGATGAAAAAGATTCAATTATAAGCTACGTGTGTAAAAGTTGCGGATTAAGAAATAGTGAATTAAAAAAAGATATCTAAAAGAAAAAAATTGGAGCAAATTTTATTAAAAAATCTAATACGGGAGAATTATAAATAAATTAATATCAAGATAAAAAAATTTATATAAAATTCGAATTATTCTTTTGTCAGACCAAATCACATTTGATTTTAATATGTCCTAAAACAGGCTATTTATTTTTTAAACTCAATAATTAATAAAATACATTTTATTTGATTAATAAATATGTTTAAATTAATTATTTTTTAATTTCGAATTCGTCAAGTGGTTTATTTTTATGGTCATAAAATGTACCTTTTAGTATTTTACCGTTTTTTAATAAATCTATATTTAAATAGCCAAAATCAGAAAATCTTTCAGCAGTGTAATCTTCT
>JBNAIF010000192.1:0-12887 GCA_050043595.1 Nitrososphaeraceae archaeon
TTTCTTGGTGATTTCCTGGAAATACTTCTACCCAAATAATAACCACATTATCACCAGACATTGCTATTTGTGGTCGTTGTGAAGATGTATCGGTATTACTCACATTAATAGGGGTTCCAAATGTAGAACCTCCATCAGAACTCATAGCTGCAAAGGTTTCAAACTTATCTCCCGGAAGTATCTCTCGCCAAGTGATAACTACATTATCATAATACATTGCTACTTGTGGAGTTCCTGAGAATCCATCGGTATTACTCACATTAATAGGAGGTCCAAATGTAGAACCTCCATCAGAACTCATAGCTGCAAAGGTTTCACTATTACTTCCTGGAAGCACTTCTGTCCAAGTAATAACTACATTATCACCAGACATGGCTATTTGTTGGAAATTTGAATTAGTATCTGTATTACTCACATTAATAGGAGGTCCAAATGTAGAACCTCCATCAGAACTCATAGCTGCAAAAATTTCTTGGTGATTTCCTGGAAATACTTCTACCCAAATAATAACCACATTATCACCAGACATTGCTATTTTTGGAGGTGATGATGGGGTAACAGTATTACTCACATTAATAGGAATTTCAAATGTAGTACCACCATCCATACTCATTGATGCAAAGATTTCAGAACCTCCAGAGGTTAACTCTCTCCACGTAATAACCACATTATCACCAGACATTGCTATTTCTGGATTGAATGAGAATGGAATAGTATTACTCACATTAATAGGAGTTCCAAATGTAGAACCTTTATCCATACTCATCGCAGCAAAAATTTCAGCAAAGCTACCTTCAAAAGGTGCTTCGTTCCAAGTAATAACTACATTTGGTGGAAATATACATTCAATAATAGCATAGATTATTTTATCTATCTTTTGAGAGGGAATCAATTTGTATGAATTCTCATAATCATGATATACTTTACTATATTTGTCTTCATATTCATTATAAGAATAGGAATTTACTTTATCATTATTTTCATATCCTACTTTGTCAAATACTTGTACTAGTATGTGTCTTAGAATATCTTCCAGTTCTTGTTCAGATATTTTTCCACTAACAATTAATTTACATAATTTTTCTAAAGAACCAAATTCATATTCAATAGCATCAAAAAAGAAATATCTTTGTTTATCTGATAATTGGTAGTATAATTCTTGTAAAAAGCATTCTTCACACTCCTGTACTAATTTGTTGAATTTTTTATCTTTTGATTGATAGTGATAATAATATTCTTTACTGTCTTTATCTATGTAATAAGGTTCATTATTATTTTCAAAAGAATAATTATCTTTTTTATTATATTCTTGAGCACTTGCCAACGGAAAAGATGATGCTGGAATTAAAAGTACAGTTGTAAACAAGACTACAGTAAATATTCCAATCTTGGAATTCACGTTATCAAAAGTAATACAACTTATAAATAAGATCGGTAGTAACTTTCTTAATTTTTATTTAATGACAAATATCTTGAAAAGTTTTCACTAATATTTAAAATGAAACATATTGTACAAGAATCTGTATAAAGATTCAGAATAATCTTTTTCTATATTATTTTAGTTTTTTTGGATTACTTTTGATTCGCTTTAAAAATCAGTTTTATTTTTTTAATCTATAGAAAGATTATTCATAACTCTGATTAATTATTAACTAAATGGGCTCAAACTAAATTAGAAAACTGGAGGGCTTCGAGTATTGCATGTAATTAGGATCGGTAACATAATATAATAAGTTTTTGTTATATAATAATAAAAGTCAAAATACATATCTTTTTTGCCTACTTAAATGTAGATTTCTAGTTCTATATTTAACATAAATATTTTTATTATTAACAATTAATTCATACATGTATACATCAATTTACTTTTACATAAAGAATCCAAAATGACTAACAGGTAAGGCAAAACATTAAAATTTTATTTGAACATTCAGAATATTAAATTATTATATAGAATAAAAAAATAGTATATGATTAGGAATTACATGAATTTCAAAAATATTTCTTTATTTATTTTGATTCGAATTACTATTTAAATAATCTATCATCATTAATTTAAGAAGTGCAAGATCCAGACTATTAAGAGTAATTCCACTTTCATTTCTATTTAATGCAGAATTTCCTTGGATCGCTAATGTATTCAATAATTTCGAAAGCCCTTCTTCTTTTACTGTATTTCTAATTTTCTCTCTTAATTCATGAATTTCGTTAATCATTATTAAACTACTAGATCTTGACACCATTTATGCTTTCACAAAAAAATATTATTTTGAATCTAATCTTGCCGATACATATTAAAGTCTAGATTATCTCAATTGTGAATTTAATAGCCAATTAAACAATTAAAACTCGATGACAAATAATGATACACGGTCTCAAAATCTAACAAATTCCATTATTCATTCCAATTGTCATTGAAACAAGTGAAAATGACAAATACTTTGAACAAAAGGGCTTGATATTAAATTTTTGATTCCAAATTATCAAGCCTAGTAATTATTCTTGCAATCTGTTCGTTAAATTCCTTCTTAATCTGAAAAATAGCCATATTATTAACTACATCTCCTATCATACTTGAGATAGTTGATATTATAATAGGGTCTTCTGCTTGTTCTTCTGCCTGTGTATAATTTTTATACCTCTTAGACAGTAACACAAGAATCTTATCAGGATCACCATTAGCAATGTCTATCTGCTTATTCAATTCTTTATCTTTCTCTTTAAGATCTTTTAGTATTGAGTTCATGAGATAATTTAAAATGGCCATATATTATATCTATCTAAAATTATATAACTAACACTTGTGTGAAGAGCAAGTTAAGTTAACAGAACCTGACACAGATAGCATCTTAAAAAGTGTATTACAATTTGGTCGATATCATTAAAAAAGAATATTTGAAAGTCTTTAATTACTATCAGAAAGACAAATATGCGTATATCGTTGAATATGTGCAAAGAATTGAGGAGATTAGAAAAAATACAAGAGTTATGGAAATTATATGATAATAATAAAAATAATCCTAAACTACAAAGAAATTTACTTGTAAACCTAGGAAATAACACAATATTATTGAATAGATTCTATGATTTACTTTCTGTAATGGAAAGACAACCGATAGAATTCTATGAATCTTTGAAAAATGGATTTGAAGATGAAGATGAAAACAATGATAATTTTCATTATAAAGATGAAGATAATTTAAAAGAAAAAATTGTTTTTTTTGTTTTTTATAAATATGGACCTAAAAATCTTTCACCATCAAAATGAATAAGATGTTCGGGATCTTCAGCAATCCATACCTCTGTTTTCCAAGAAATGTCTTTTATGTATTTCATCATACTTTTTTTATCAATAAATGTAGTTACATAAATTATTCCTATACTGGGTTTTGAGAAAATTGGTTCTAGTTCTATCTTTCGTTTTGAATCAATTGGACCATGACTTGTTACCGCTTCAATTAAAAAAATCCATTTTTTTTCTCTATCATACATTATAACATCTGGTATTTTGCCATGTGGATTAATTTCTATACCTAATTCACGAAATACTTCTTTTCTATGTATAGGAGTTTTCTTTCCGGTATCGCCTAAATAAATTATTTCGCTATTTGGAGCAAAATTTCGTTTAAATTCACTTATAATTAATTTAACGAGTTTATTCTGACCTCCAGGGGTGAGTGTTATTATTTTATTTTCATATTCCACAGATATTAAATGCTTATGTCTTCTTTGGGAATATGTTTCACTTAATGGAGGTGTTTTTTTCTTATATTTAAATAGATTACTTTCCCAATTTTTTGTAGAAAATGTTTTGATGACATTAATGGCATTATTTTTAATTCGATAGACCGTATGTCCGCTATTGGTAGGTCTATCTGGCTTATCTGGATTTATTTCTATCAAGTTTGCTTGCAGAAATTGATGAATGGTTTGTCTTCTAACAGATTCTCTTGTATTTTCCGCGTATTTTTCATTATAATATTTATGAAAAAATAGCATCATAGGTTTAATTCCACATAATGGATTTGTAACTTCTGACCATTTTTGACTTGGTTTTAGATTCAGCAATGCTAATAATGTTAGAGCCGACCTCTTATTTTGTTGTCGTTTTGGAAATCCTAATTCTTTTATTATATTTAATGCCTCTTGAATCTTTTGATTTTGTAAAATATTTGTATCAACCATACTCGATCAAGAAAACAACTCATTTTGTACTATAGTGTCTAATAATTCTTGATCAGGGAAATTGTCGGATATATGCATTCCTAGTCTTTTCAATTGATCAAGTGTAGGATATGGAATACTACGAAGATCTGTTGCATTTACCTGAGTATGACCACTAAATTGTCTAAAAAAAGAGTCAATAATGGTAGTATTTAGAAACATAGTTAAACCTTTTGCGATAGTTAGATCTAATCCTTTACCGTTTTGATGAAAATAATTAACCTTATTTTCAAATCCAATATAGTGAAAATCATATTTATCATTTTCATATATGGCGGCAACTATTCTCTTTTTTTGTTCTTTACTAGAAAATCTTTTAACTAGAACATAGTTTCCACCTTCAACTAACATAGATTTAGTTTCTGGAGTTAATCTTATAAATTTGGGTTTATTGGATTTATCTATAGGCCATTTTACAAAACCATTTCCATTTAAATTGATTGGATAAATTAATGGAACTGTTTTATTTGATGATTTATAATTTAAAAATTGCTTGTTACGAAAATCTACAACTTTTCCAGTAGATATATTTAAATTTATGCCTGAAATATTTGTTCGTAATTTTGATAGGTTATTTGAAATTTTATCTCCTATTTTGTCTGTAATTATATAAATAAATTTTTCGGGATCATTATATCGTATAATTTTATTAGAATCAACTTTTCTCATGATAATTTTATCATCCGAACTTTCACTAGTTGAAATAATCACAGAATTAAAAGTTTTATTCTTGGTACTATGAAAGATGACATTTTCTTGCAATACTTTGTATTTCTTAAATGATAATCCTCTAGAATTAAATAAATGAATTCTATTTATATTCATGTTGTCAAGAAATTGCTTTCTGAATTGTTTAAAATATGTTCCATTACAAAAACTTCTTGGCGTAATTGATACCAATTCTCCATTATTCTCTATGAATTTTGTTGCTAATAATATAAAAGCAGAATAAAAATTAGTTGTTGGTATTCCCAGATTTTTTAATATCCTGTAGTTATTAGTATTTATATTAATTTTTTTATAAGGAGGATTTAATATTACACAATTAAAATACTTCTTTTTTGATAACGATAGTCCTAATTTACTTGCAGAATCATCTATAAAATCTTTCTCCAACTGTTCACTTTCAAATTTTACTCCTATATTTTTGCATTTTTCTTTACATAATTTAATTACATTATAAATATACTTGTTTAATATAGGATCAATCTCGTATGTAGTTAGAGAAATCTTGGTTACATGTTTTTTTTTCATGATTTCATCGATACAAGCAGCAAAAAGAGATCCCGTACCTGCACCAGCATCTAGAATTTTAATATGATCGTTAGGATACTGAAACATTGATGCCATTAATCGAGCGATAGATATAGATGAAAAAAATTGTTCGAAATAATGTTTGGTTTTGGCATTAGTTTGTAGATCAACTTTGTTTCGTAAATGATCGGTGTATTCAAGTAAACTATTATTCAAATAATATAGTATCTTTTACATCTCCTAATATTTTTATTTTTTAATTCTTTAACTATATGATTTACATTTTATTGAGTTACACAAGTAGTACTCAATTTTTATACAAGAATGTACGTTTATGATTATTGGATCTTGTGCTTAATAAACAACAAAAAGAAATTGTAAGTCATTCTGGATCAGCGTTGTTAGTTATAGCAGGTCCTGGTAGTGGAAAAACTAGAGTAATAGTTGAGAGAATTATACATCTAGTAAAAGCAGGTATAAAACCTTCAGAAATTCTCTGTCTTACATTCTCAGAAAAAGCAGCAGAAGAGATGAAACAACGTCTAGATGAAGTCATCGATATAACAGAAATGGATGTTTCTACATTCCATTCTTTCTCAAAAGATTTGTTGCATGATAATGTTTTATTTTCTGGAATGAGTGTTTCAGCAGTAATTCCAAGATCGTATCAATTAGTTTGGGGTATTAAAAATATAGATGATTTTAAATTAGAACACATTTCACTTGGAAATAATTCTGTTGAAGTTATAGAAGCAATAATGGATGGAATAAGTAATTTTAAAGATGAAATAATATTTCCAGAAGATTTACAAAAATATGTTCAATCAAGAATACATAAAAAATTATCGGAAGAAGAAAAAGATATTATATTTAGATTATCTGACCTTACTAAAGTATATTTTAAGTATAGAGAGTTTAAACGAAAAAAAGCATTAATTGATTTTGATGACATGGTTTTTCAGGCAATCAGACTTTTAAGGAAAAAACCTGTAATTAGAAGAAAATATCAACATAAATATAAACACATATTTGTAGATGAATTTCAGGACAATAATTATGCACAATTAGAATTATTAAAATTACTTACAAACAATGGAAATATCACAGTAGTAGGAGATGATGATCAGAGTATCTATAAATTTCAAGGTGCATACCTAACTAATTTCCAAGATTTTTTGCAGTATTTTAGTAACGCAAAAAAAATAATACTAAATCAAAATTACCGTAGTCCAAAAAACATTGTAAAGTTATCTAGCCAACTTTTAGATATCTTACCAAATAGACAACCAAAAAAACTTGATTCCAAGAATGTAAGCGGTGATAAAATAATAGTTGCAGAATGTGAAAATGAACAAGCAGAAATAAAATTCGTAATACAACAAATAAAAAAATTACTTGAAAAAACTTTAAAAAATAAAAAAGATAAGATTTCTAGGAAGATTGAATACAAAGACATAGTAATATTAGCGAGAAGAAAAAATGATGGTAGAAAATTCGCTTTAGCGCTTAAAAGTCAGGGATTTCCAGTTAATTTTGTTGGAGAATCAAATATCTTTACTTCTACAATAATGAGAGATTTTATGGCATATCTCAAAATAATTGTTGAACCCAGTATCGCTGGTATTTCTGTAAATAGATTAATGAAACGTCATGGTCTTTCGGAACCAAATATAGCACTAATTAATCAAAAAGCAAAAAGAAAGGCATATGCTGATCCTACAGATGTAGATTTTGTCCTTGATACTCTAGTAAATTGTGATAAAATAGGAATTACTCAAAAAACAGAAGCAAAAGAATTGGGAGATCATATTTTGAAAATAATTGATCTCTCTAATAAGACGACAATAAGTGATCTAGTTTTTAAAATTATAATGAAATATTCTGATCTTTATAAAAGAACTTTAGTTTCGAATTCTAGTCCAAATCAACATGATAGATTGATTTTAAATGAATTATATAAAATTGCACTTGAATTTGAATCATTAAATGTACATGGTGCAGTACATGACTTTTTGAATTATCTACTACTTTTGAGTAATTTTGACTCTGAAGTTAATCAAGTTGATGATACAGAGAATGCCATAAAAGTAACAACTATACATCAAAGCAAAGGAAAGGAATTCCCAATTGTATTCATAGTAGATGCTGCTACAAATAAAATTCCAAGTAGATATAGAAGAGAAAAATTCATAGTTCCAAATGAATTATCCAAAGGAATTAAAAGGTCAGAGGATGAAAGAACTCTCCATATTGAAGAAGAACGTCGTTTATTTTATGTAGCGCTAACAAGGGTTCAAAATAAATTGTTTATTTGTTATGCCAAAAGATATGGTAATAATCTTAAAGAAACAAAACCTTCCAAGTTTTTACAAGAATTAAATTATCAAGAAAATCCTCTTATTGAAGTAACTCAATTCAAAGATGAAGAAAAAGATCTTTTTCTAAATGAAGAAAATAAAATTGAAAAGATAAAAAAAGAATTACAACATCATGCAATAAAAGCAATAAATAATATGAATTTGAAAACTGCTGTACAAAACATAGTTGATCTACATCAAGTAAAATATTTTGAAGAAAATAACACATTGAATAATTTTGATGTTAAAAATATATTAAATATAGATAAATCAAACATACATGTTGAAAAATATCTTCAAAATGAAAATATTCCTCTTTTTAATTCCAAGAAATTAAAACTTAGTGTATCTAAGTTAAAAACATACAAAGATTGTCCATTAAAATTTAAATTTGCACATATTCTAAATGTTCCATCTCAACCACAGACATTCTTTGATATTGGAACTGCTGTACATGCAGTAGCAGAACATCTAACAAAATTACAATTAGATAAAATAATACCTACTGAAGAAATGGCTTTAGAAATATTTGAAAAAGAATGGAATTCTACAAGATTTGAATCAGAAACAGAAGCAAATCAAGCAAAAACAAAATCAATAGAAATGGTAAAAACTTGTTTTAATTGGCTAATTAACAACAAAAATCAACCAATTTCTGCAGAACAAAGATTTTCTATTACAGTAGGAGGAATAAAATTTAACGGAGTAATAGATAGAATAGAAAAAGATGAAAATGATAATATTTTTGTTCTAGATTTTAAAACAGGAAATGTTTATGAAACAAAAAACAGTATCAAGGAAGACATACAATTAAATCTATATGCTCTTGCCATAAAAGAAAAATATGGAATTTTGCCTAAGCAGGCATCATTATTTTATCTTAAAGAAAACAAGTTTGTTTCATATAATGTCAATACTAGACAAGTAAATAAAATTAAAAAAGAAATTGAAGGTAAAGTTGCAAATATAATAAATGAACAATTTGAACCAATTCCCAAGTTCGATAATTGTAGAAGGTGTGATTTCTTGGATATTTGTGATAGTAAAGAGGAATTAATTAATTTAATATAATCTAAACCAATTTTTATCATGTTTAAAAATCTCTTTTTGTATATATAATCAATTATTTAATATTCTAAAATACAATATTCATTATTATTATGATCATTTAAGATTTAATTGTAATATTGGAAAAAGTATCAGATCTCTATCAAAAGTATTGGATTTATTTAATTTATTTAATATTTATGAAGATAATAAATTACATTTACAAAATTAATCTCAACTATTATTAATTATATGAGTTAATTCTTGGAACACATTATCATTCAACTCATTGTGCAGATCTGTAGTAGGGGTTAAACTTCTCCAAATCATTATCTGATTTTTTCTCTTTAATTCTTGCCATGAATTTTTATTGCCTTTAGAAAATAAAAATATACCACAATCTGTTTTTTCAATACCCACAGAATACATATAACTATCCATTTGACGACGATATGAAAATTCAGAGGTATTCAGATTGCTATGTTTAGCATCTATAACAATCACTTTTCCATTTTTTAAATTTATAACTACATCTGGTTTATCCTTTATTGATTTAATTTCCTGGTTTTCTGTATACGTCCAACCAGTATCCAAAGATTTTTGATAAATTACATCTTTTATTTTGCCGTTAGATGCTACGAATTTTACTTCACTTTTTATATTATTACTTTTAAATTTCATATTAAATAAATTTGAAAGATGATCAAGGATTTTATAATATGTCCAACATTCATATAATTTGTTTGCTCGATCTTTATTCTTCAGCGTAAAAAAATAATATCTTAACGAATGTTCTAGCATTGGTGGATTGTTGTTGGAAACCCATACAAAATATTTCCATTTGTAAAGAAGATTAACTAATCCAATATAATAATTAGGTAGTATACCTTGAAGAATTTTTTCAAGTATGACTTCTAAATATAATCTATAATTTGAGATATTGTTAATCGCAGGATATAGTATATTCTTAATCATCTTGGATGATAAAAGATCCATTGCATAGTTTTGAATTTGTTGTAAATCCATTTTAGTTGGTTCATCTATTTTAATATTTGAATCAGGTGATTTTTGTAGTGATAAATACCTATTACATAGTATATTAATAGAAAAAAGAATTTGAGTTAATAAATAATTTTCCTGTGTATTGAATGTTTTATGAATTTCATTACAAACCACCACATTTTTCTGTTTAGGATATTGTAAACTAGTAGCAATAGTTTTTTGAATATTTATTGATCCCATAATTCTGTCACTTCTTTCAACTTCTTTTGTTACTATTAAATGAGATAGATTCCTTACCAAATAATTGAATAAAAGGAATGATCTTTTAACAAGCGAGATGAATCTCTTTAGTTCAGCAATTTCAGTTTTTTTAAATTGAATTTTGATACCTTCTTCATTTAATAACATTATTTCTTTTTCTTTATTAAAATCTATAACATTTTTTTCCTGTAGTTTGCTTAATAGATCCTTGAGATCTGTTATCATAAATTCAATTTCGTCGTCGGTGAATTTTACATTTGATTGAAAGTATTCTTTTTCTGTGTCTTCCACTTCATCTTCTGATTGAAAATTATTATTCGTATTGCTTGAGTTCAATGAATATCAAAATTCAAACAATTTATTGAGACTCTCTAATCGTTTCATTCTCTTATCCAAATTTTCTAGAAACGGACTAATTGATTCAATCCTTTTTTCATTTTCATCTATAAATATCTCAGATGCCTTTGTATGCGCCCATCTTATTGTATCTATATCTAATCTATCAAACTGAGGCAATATATAATCTATTAAAGCCTGATTTAAACTCGAACCGACATCATTCTTCAAGGCAGTGTTCGAATATAATAGAAAAGAAATGACATCAATATAAGATGCTAATCCAATTTCGCGTTTTTCTTTTAGAGCAAACATAAAATCTACAAATTTGTCTATATATTCATTGATTTTTTTATTCTTGAAATTTAGAGATAATGGTTCTAATTTTTTAGTTGATCTTTTAATAATTATATTTTTTACTAATTCCTTATCATTTGGAACATTTATTTCAATAAATGCAAAACGTCTAAGCAATCCATAAGATAATTCATTCAATAATGATTTATCATAATCATTCATGGTACAAATCATTCTAAAATTGATTGGAATTTCTATTTTCTTGGATTTATCATCATAATGATAAACACAGTCGTCATCTCTCGTATTTAAGTAATATTTTTCGTGATCATTTCCATTATTTTTAAGAAAGATATCTTCATCTTCTCTTAATTGAATTTCTCCATGATCGAGAGCAAGAAACATTTCTCCAAATGCTTTGTTCATATCTGCTCGGTTAAATTCATCAATTAGTAATAATTTGTTATTCATGATTGCATTAGTAACGCATCCAAAATGAAATGAACCATCATTATCATCTGATGAGATCGATCTTCCTCCAATAACTTCATATCTCCCCCATTCATATGAGGCAACCGCTTCAATCGGTTCCGGATTATTAATAATTATATTTCCTAATTCTCTCAATAACCGTCTAGCAAGATCTGTTTTTCCAGTTCCCGGTGTTCCAACTAATATTACATGTTTTGAAATAACAAGATGCGCAATAATGCGTTTTATTATATTTTCATCGATTGCTAATATTTTATCATGAAAAGTTAATACCTTATTAACGATTTTCTTTATATCCTCTTGAGTTAATAATAACCATCTATTTTGATTTTGTGTATAATATTTATTTTCTAGTTTGTTATTATTGTTAACATTAACTGTATTTTCCAAATCTTTTTTATTTATTCCCAACCTTACCAACATTGTTTTTAATTTATTGACCAAATTTTGACTTCCTATATTGTCAATCGTACCATAATTATCTAATGATTTTTCTATTTCGGGGTCAAATTCATTTCTAGGTACATCTTTTTTGAACCAAAAAACCGATCTAAATTGCTTAATACCAGAATTCAAATCTCCAAATTCATAATTCCCACTGATTTTACCAACTGCTATTATTTTTGATTGTTTTGTTTTAAGTGGTAATACTAAAAAATCTCCGATTTTAACATCATTTATAAAATTCCATATTTGTGGAACTATATTACCAACTCTATTGTTACCATCACTAGGATGAGTTTTTTTATAATGTTCTTTAAATGAATTAAAATCTGTGATATTATGTAAACCAGGTAAGCCATCATAACCTATACTAATAAAATTATTATCAAGTGAAATTTGTTCTTCTTGTCCCTTATCTCCAGCACGAATTAACCACAAATTTTGTCCTTTGTTTACAATTGATTCTTTATCAAGATTGATAATTGAATTATAATCTGTTTTATCTATCTGGATTATATTGAAACCATGTCTACCTATATTGTTAAACACATCGCTTAATTTTTTATCTTGTAAAGCAGTTTTAACATTCTTTAAGAAAATTCCATTAAGATTTTTGATTTCGGATATTTTAAACTCGATTTTATCTTCAGAGACAGAATTTACTAAATAGACTTTTTTTACTTGTTTCTTAAAATCTATAGAATCTCCAGAAAAATAAATTAACAAGTAATCTCCATTTTTTACTTTTCCGTGGTCATAATCTTTCTTATTATCTTTCCATCTGGGGTTACTATATTTTAAATATTTTAGAATATTATTACTTCCACGTTCGCTTACTTGTATTAAAAAATAATTCTTTTGATCATCTTTAATATTCTGTATATCAGGAATTAAATCCCATCGATTAAGATAATCACTTATATTGATACGTTCCGTACCTGTTACTTTTAAGAAGTATTTGTTATTATCACTAAGAATAGAAAACATCCAACGATGTCTTTCATCTCTTTGTGTCTTATTTTGAGCGTTAAAGAATTCGTTAATTTTTTGTTTTGGAAAAATAAATGATGTTCCTGGTTTGCCTAAAATAACTGCACAAAAAGAACTATTTTTATTATTGATCTTGTCATATATTGACTGATTTAAATCATAAAAACCAGAATTGTCTCCACG
>JBNAIF010000193.1:0-2618 GCA_050043595.1 Nitrososphaeraceae archaeon
TTTCTATAATAGTATTTCATAATCTAAAAAAAAGTAAATGTATATATGTTTCAAGAATTTATTTGGTTTTTATGATATATGTTATTTGACCCATCTTTGTACAGCTTCTACTGTGTCACTGGGTTTATTATTGAAACAAATCTTTGCATCAGGAGAATACTTATGTACAATATTGATTAGTTTTTCGAATAAAAGAAATTGATCTGGGCTGGTACGAACACCTGCACCAATCATAACGCAATCAAATTTAGTTTCTGTTAGTTTCTGAGTTACAACTTTCTCTGCGGTTTCACCAAGATCAATTAGACATAATTGTACATAATAACCAAGAGAAGTAAGATTTGTCTCACTTGTTTTAAGTTCCATCATTAGATTTTCTGATGTTAAACCAGGCCATTTAGTATAATCTACTACATCTGGTTTTAGACCTATGAGAATAACTCTTTTGGTTGTCATCGTTTCCTTTTTTTATCTTCAAACAAGTTATAAATAAGATTTTTAATATCTAAGTCTATAACATATTCTAAAAATATTTTTGAAGAAAATAAATGATCCGAGTCCAATGTAGAGATACTGCTAACTTGTATTTAGCTTTTATTGTTAGAAACTATTTAATTGAATTTTTTAAAATATATTATATTATGTTTTAAGACGTAGTAACAGTTTTTATAGTTTTTTCTTCTGTGTCTTCTTTTTATCAGACAAAGCTAATTCTTGAAGTTTTTTTGACTGTTCTATTCCTGCTATAGGTAATCCTTTTTTATCTAATAATCCAATTTGAGTCAATAGAGAAGCTTGATCCCAATAGATATGTTCATGAGCAATTTTGTTTCCTTTGAATTTCATTACTACAACATGAGGTAATTCAACATATTTTCCCGTTGGAGGTACTCCTGGAAGTAAAGCTGGAATCTCTATATCATGTGTAAAACTTGCTATTAGTTCGTCTACAACTTGGTTTTTATCCACCGTTCTTGAAATCTGTACAAATTTAGTATCATTGGGCATTTTACCTACAAAAGAATTGCTATAAAAAGTACGTACTCCATCATATCCTATACCACCTGTTAAGATAGGAACATGATGTACATACGGATCTTTTGTCATAGTCTCCATTGTTTTATCTACATCTTTATCTTCAAATTCATATTTTATATGGTTATCAAAAATTTTTGTGTGATTCTTTGATTGATCATGTTTTAATCTTCTTTTGTTATTGGTTTTATCATATTGTTTCCTTACTGGTTTTGTCTTTACCTTTGTCACGTAGATATCTTTTTGTAATAAAGTAATAAAGATATCTAATTGATAGTTAAACTAATTTGAGAGAAATACAATGGAATATATGGCTGTGACTATATGAAATTCTTTATTGGATACAAATTCCTTTTGTATATAAAATGATTTCAAACTTAACATACTCTATATGATATTGAGGTAGTGACTGAACCTATATCCAAGCTTCTATTCTATTAACTCATAATTAATGTGAATAAATCTTTACCATATGATAGTCAAAATAAAAAACTAAGAAATAAATTTAATTATTTTATATATTTATTACTTATAGTATTGTTACTAATACCATATATACAATCTATACACCAAACTTCATGCTTTGATACTCAATCAATGTTTCTTTTTACTTCCATCCATACTGATTGTTCTAAACCACAATTTTTACATGTTCTATCCAAATCGACTGTTGTCATTATAATAAATATCATGATCTTGTATAAGTTGTTTAAGAGAGAAAAATATGGCTGAAAATATTTTAATATTTCATGAAATCAAATTTGAAAGAAATACAACATCACTTTTATTGTAATGTATTCACTTTCTATATTTTCTGGGATAAGTGGGTTTACTTATCTAATTATAAGACTATTATCATGAAATTTAAATAATTAGATGTTTACATTTGATTAATGAGGAATAATTTATCTTTGATGGGATTATTCTCAACACTGACAATTCTTGTTACTTTACCAACTCTGACTTCAATTTATGCACAGCAAGAAAATCAAACTGCTATAGAAATAAAGTTTTTTGCAATACAACATTCACAATCTGGTTCTATTACTGAAATCAATGCAACTGCTTATGCTTTAGAATTAACTGATGTTTCTGACAAAACTATATTATTTTCAGATAGACCTGATAGAATTGTAACTTATGCAAGTACATCAGATTTCATTGGAAATTGGACTGTAGGAGAAAATAGTTTTGCAGTAGATCCTCCTAATGCTGTTTTAGTAATTGATGAAATAGAAGGATATCAAGATGCTGCCATAATGGAAGTGTTTAATCCTGTTTATGACACAGATAAAAAGACATTAAATTATGAAGTAACTCCAGATAATACAACATCTATTGAATTACCAGATGAGTTTGGACAAACAACAATGGTAATAGATGCTGTTGGTCCTGGCGGAGTTCCACCATGGGAAGGTTGATGATTCTGACAAAAAGACATTAAATTATGATGTAATTCTAGATAATGCAACATCTGTTGATTTAAGGGAATTTGGATAGCCCACTTTAATAATAGATCTTTGTAGAAAATGCGGCGGTCATGGTTGATAAATTCAAATATTCCTTTGTTGAGATAATTTACC
>JBNAIF010000194.1:0-31219 GCA_050043595.1 Nitrososphaeraceae archaeon
GTTATAGACGATTTGTTATTGTGTTCAAAATTCTTTCTAGATATAACTACTACTAATACTGATGAGTTTTTTGCCCAAGACTTGTTGAAATCAACCAACAAATTTAGAAATTTATTCCAATCTTTAGTATTTCTTTTAGCATAAATAAATCTCCATGGCTGTCCATTGTAAGATGATGGTGCCCATCTAGCAGCTTCAAATAGACTAAGAAGATCATTATCTGGTATTTCGTATGGAACAAAGGATCTGGGAGACCATCTTTTAATCAGTATTGGAACAAGATCGTATTTGTATTGTCGATGTTCTAACGGATCAACTTCTGACATGAATATTCTATCTGTTTTACTTGATATTTAAGTTATAAATTTTACAATTTCATAGAAACGGGAAACTTCGGTTATTTACCGAACATCTTGTACAATATGGTCTCATTGTCAGTAGTTATGTTGCTAATAATCCAGATCAAATAATGATACCAAAAGATTTTAAAGCGTAATAAACAACAAAAAAATAACTTAATTTTTATTTTAGTTTATTATTTTTTCAATTCCCATCTTTCACACCATTTATCAAGACTTTGTAAAATTGGTTCAAGATCTTTTGTTTTTGGTGTTAACTTGTATTCAACTTTAGGTGGAATTTCAGGATATATCTTTTTAATTATTAGACCTTCTTTTTCAAGTTCTGATAACCTATCAGATAAAACAGTATTACTAATATCTTCTAAATTTCTTTTTAACTCATTGAATCTGACGACATTTTTAGAACTTAAATTTTTTAATATTAGTAAAGACCATCTTCTGCCTAAGACATTCCAGATATTCAGTATGTTACATTTTTCTTCCACAGATCTAGCTTCAGGAGTCGAATTTAAAAATACATTGTCAGACATTTTTGGCATATTGTATTAGGTTATATTATACTACCAAGTAATAAATTTTTAAATTTATCAAATTAATTAGTTTTCCTATCTAGAACTATATTCAAAAATAATGTTTTTTTGATCAACTTTTGAATAACCAAGATTTCAACAATTTTGTCAAAATAGGCATTATCACATAAGTCATCAACAGAACTGTTATAGTAATAGCAATAACAAGTCTTATTGGAAATGGTATTGATAACATTTCTGTTAGAAAATGTATTTGAGGAACGAAAGTCAATAGAAGAATTGAGATTACTGGAATAGTAACGATTACCATTTTGTAACGTGGTGGAGACTGCAGAGGTATCATAGGTGATGATTCATTTTTAAGATATGGAGTGAACCAAAATTCTAGTCCTGTGAATTTCTGTACATCAGGATCCTTCTCTACTAACTTACGACCGTTTTGTAACATTTCATTCCGTATTGATGATTTTTCCCATTTTGAAAGATTATCATAATTGTCAAACCTAAATATAATAACATATTCTAATTCAGATGCATCACTCGTTGGTCGAATTATATCTGTACCCATAAACCCTTCTTGTCGTGCTACTTCCTTGGAAATTTCTGAAAGCCATTCTTCGAATTCTTGAATTTTACCATTTTTCGCGATTCGTTTAACGATCACAGTAACTGGATCTGAAAATCTATTACTTTTGTGATCATCATTATCATTATTGTTATAATTCTTTACCATCTTTTTATTTCATTATAATTAAAGAAAAGTCTTTAATCTAAAATGATATCTTAAAAGGTGATTCTGATAGCATCAAATATCCATATTGAGATCCTTTATCCTAATTTTCCACTTCTATAATCTTCTATTGCTTGATAAATCTCTTGTTGAGTATTCATCACAAATGGACCGTATCTTGCTATTGGCTCCTTAATAGGAATTCCTCCAATTAGCAATAATTCAAGTGCATCACTTGAATCTTTAACCGCCTGTAAATATACTTCTTTACCATCTTTATCAAATATTACTAAATTGCCTTTCTCGATTATTTTGTTACCACTCTTGCCTTGTTCAAATATTCCTTTGCCTTTTATTATATACACAAATACATTGTATTCTCCTGGAACTTGTTGTATTATTCTGTTGTCTGGTTCTAATTTAAAATGTAAATACATAATAGGGGTTATTGTATCAATTACTGCCTTTTCACCTATTGATTCACCTGCTATAACTTTGACACTAACATTACCATTTTTAGTTGTTCCAGTTGGAATTTTTAAGCTCGAGATCTCTTGATATCTTGGTTTCATCATTTTGTTTTTTTTAGGAAGGTTAACCCATAATTGAAATCCATGCAATTTTCCTCCACTTTTACTAAATTCTTTTTCTGGCATTTCTGAATGAATAACACCTGAACCAGCAGTCATCCATTGAACATCTCCAGCGCTAATGGTTCCAGCATGACCTTGCGAATCTTTATGTTCAAATTTTCCTTCTAACAAATAGGTAACGGTTTCAAATCCTCTATGAGGATGATCTGGAAACCCTTTTGACTTTCCTGGTTGTATATCTATAGGTCCCATTTCATCTAATAGTAGAAATGGATCAAAATCTGTTATGTAACTATTTGGAAAAGATCTATTCAATGTAACGCCTTCTCCGTCTTGAGTTGTTTTATTCTTTATTATCTTTAAGATTGAACGTATATCTTTGTTATTCTTAGATGAATCATCCGAGTCTAATGTGTACCCTTTTTGTTGTTGTTTAATATCTTTTATTATTTTTTGATTATTTTTTTTTGACATATTATTATATACAACCTAATCTATTTAAGTTAGGTAGTAATTCACTACTTAGTAGGTATTTAAAATCTTACTTATATAATTATCTGTTCTTTGTAATAAAGATATCAAAATAAAGAAATAATTTTCAAATTTCATAATAAAAACTAAATGCCAGTTAAGTGAATTCCCATATATGGTCAGTTCAAATCCCGATGACTATTATGTTATAAATTCAATATAATAAATATCAAAATACTTAATTTATAGTCATGTTATTATTATAATATAAAAACTTCTATAAAACAGAGGATTTGAACCGAGGGTAAAAAGCCTCAGATGGGATTTGAACCCACGGCCTAAGGTTTACGAAACCTTCGCTCTTCCATGCTGAGCTACAGAGGCTAATAACAAATTATTATTAGTTTTATTATTTATTTCTGTCTACAAATTAAAGATAATCATTTATAAATCAAATAAATCATTTATTAAAATAATGAAAATTTCTATATCTGGTGCAAGAGGTATATATGGATCAGATCTAGATTTGACAACAGTATATAGATTAACACAAAATTTTATATCATATTTAATATCCAAAAAAAAGAAAAAAAAAATTAGATTTTTAGTAGCTAAAGATTCTAGGGATTCTGGTACAATACTACAAAAAATTGTTGTATCTTGTTTAATAGATTATGGCATCCATGTTTATGATCTTGGAATTTGCCCAACTCCAGTAATTTTCAAAGAATCTAGAACTTTTGATGGTTCAATTATTATTACTGCTTCTCATAATCCAATCGAATGGAATGGTTTAAAATTTTTAATCGATGGTCATGGAATATTTGACTATGATTTAAAATCTTTATTAAATTCTAAAATAAAATCTTCTGGAAGTGAAATTGGAAAATTACACAAATTCAAATCTACTTATAATTATGATATTTCCAATTTGTTAAAGAATAATTTGAAAAAAACTATTTCAAAACCCAATATAGCAATAGATTCTGGAGGAGGTTCTGCTTCCAATTATGCATATTATTTATTCAAATTTCTAAATTATAATGTATCTGATATTAATTGTGTTCCAGGTATTTTTTCTAGAGATCCAGATCCTACAGTTGATCCTTTATACGCATTAAAATTTTTTGTTAAATCTGAAAATATTGATTATGGTTTTTCTTATGATTTAGATGGAGATCGTCTAGTAGTTATAACACATAATCACGGAAAATTGAATTCTGATGCCACTCTCTTGCTTTGTATTTGTAGTCTAATACACAATTTTGGCATGAAAAAATTTGTAACTAGTATAGATACAAGTATTTCTATACATAATTATCTGAGAAATCATAACAGTTCATCATATTATTCTGCTGTAGGTGAAGCTAATGTTGTAGAAAAAATGTTAAGCATAAACGCTCATGGTGGAGGGGAAGGGAGCAGTGCGGGATTCATTATGCCAGACTTTAATATGTGTAGAGATGCTATTTTAGCTGGAATCTTAATAAGTACCTTAGATAAAAAATTGGTGAATGATTGCCTGAATTTAGCATCAAAATATTCTCAAATACGAACTAAAATTAAAACTAAATCAACAGAACATTCTAATTTAATTATAGATAAATTGGCTGATGAATTTAAAAATGATTCCACCGACTTTGTGAATTTAGATGGAATAAAAATTATTTTAGATGAAAATTCTTGGGTGTTATTTAGACAATCTAATACTGAACATGTTTTAAGAATTTCTATGGAGTCAACTAATACAGACATTCATTCTTTAAATAAATCTGTTATTGAAAAAGTTGAAAAAGTATATGAAAAAACTAGATGAAAAAGACATTATTAATTTAATTTATTCAAGATTATTCAAAACAAAATCAATATTCAATAATAGAGACGATATTTCTATTTTATCTCTAAAGATGAATAACATAATTGCTTTTACCAATGATATGCTTGTAGAAAGTACTGACGTTCCTTCTGGAATGAAACCTTGGCAGATATCTCGTAAAAGTATAGTATCTTCAGTTTCAGATATGACAGCTAAGGGAATAAGATCTCCATATTATTGTTTAATATCTCTTGGTGTGCCTAATAATTGGTCAAAACAGAAAATAACTAATCTAATAGATGGATTTGAAAAATCTTCTAAGGAATTCAACATTATTTTCTTAGGAGGGGATACCAACGAGTCAAAAGAATTAATAATCGATTGTATTTTGATTGGTTTTTCAAATAATATTTGTAAGATACCACAAAGAAATAATGCTTCGCCAGGTGATGTAGTAGTTACTTCTGGAAAATTTGGATATACTGCAGCAGGTTTAAAAATCCTGTTGAATAAAATAAAATCTAATTCTAATCATTTTAGAAAAAAAGCTATCTCTAAGGTATTAACTCCTTCTCCGAATCAAAAATTTGGCACGATTTTATCAGATCTTTTTTCGTCATCAATAGATTCTAGTGACGGTTTAGGTGCTTCTCTTTATACAATAGCTAAACAAAGCAAAATTGATGTGTTAATTGATTCACTTCCAGTTTCTAATGATTTGTGTTCATTTGTTTCAGAAAATAATATAGATCTCCTAGAATTGATTTTTAATGGCGGTGAAGAATATGAAATAGTTGCAACTATACCGCAAAATCTTTTAGATACTGCCAGATCACGTGCAAAAAAGAATAATATAGATTTTTTAGAAATAGGAAAAATAATTTCTGGAGAAGGAAATGTTTTTGTACGTGAAACTAATATTCTTGGTAATCAAAAAGTAACAAGTAATAAATATCCCGATTATTTTTTGTTAAATTATATGGGATATTCTCATTTTTCTCATTAACAAAGTTTTAATATCGAATTTATATTCATTATTAAATTATGTCTGAAGATGATGTTACACAATACAAATGGGGAGTGGCCCATATTTTTAGTAGTTATAATAATACTTTGGTTCATATTACTGATATAAGTGGAGCCGAAACTATTTCTTTTAGCTCTGGTGGAAAACATGTTACTGCAGATAGATATGAATCATCTCCTTATGCTGCAATGAAATCTGCTGTTTCCGCAGCAGATATTGCAAAAGGCAAGGGAATTAATGCTCTTCATATAAAAGTAAGAGCTGTCGGCGGGGTTGGACCCAGAATTCCTGGTCCTGGAGCACAAGCAGCTATTAGGGCTTTAGCTAGATCTGGATTTCGTATAGGTCGAATAGATGATGTTACTCCAGTACCTCATGATACAACTAGGAAGCCTGGAGGCCGAAGAGGAAGACGAGTATAATTCACAAACTTTATTTTATTTTTGTATAGAATTAGATATAAAAACAATTTTTCCATACACTATGTCTTTTTTATTTATTTAAAAATATTGTTAGATAATATGTAACATAATCACTATCAATATTAGTTTAATAAATCAAATCATTCAATTTACATTTGAAAATTATATAATATATGTATAGTATACTTTTCTTTTAAATATATTGTGAACATATTAGTAAAAATTTGATATACTACTTACCATCTTTTTCATAATCTTCTTTATATTGTTTAAGTTTTTCACCAAAAGAAACATATTTTCCATGTTCTTCAATTTTTATGCTAGTATTCATCCTAATATTTAATCCCACCGTTCTAAACAATGTTAATAATTCCCCTCCTGATATTTTATTATTTATTTCTCCATTTCTTATTAATTCTGTTAATTTTTTCACAATCATCTTTGTTTCAAATGGAAACTGGTTTTCTGCTATTGTTAATACTTCTTCTCCTCTATCATATAAATAAGATCTAAATATTTCTCGGTCCGTAACTTTCGATTTTTCATTTTTTAATTCTAGTTCTCTTTTAATTTTTTCTTGTCTAGCTATATTTTTCATCATTTCCTTCATTTTTTTAGCTTTTAGAATTTCTATATCTGGATCTTCTTTCATTTATCCTTTAATCACTCCTATGGGAACCAGTTTTGCAACTTTCGTAGCTATACCTAAAGAATCTGATACATTTACTATTTCATCAACATCTTTATATGCAGCTGGTGTTTCCTCTACCATTCCATGTTTCGTTAACGATTTTACATAGATTCCCTTGGATTCCAATCCACTTTTCACTTTCTCTACTGTATAATTTCTTTTTGCTGCAGATCTGGACATCGTTCTTCCTGCACCATGTGCAGTAGAGCCAAAACTTAAATCTAATGATTTGTTATTACCTATTAATATCCAACTTGCAGTTCCCATAGATCCTGGAATAATTACAGGTTGACCTATATTTCGATATTTCGAAGAAATTTCTTTCATTCCTGATGGAAATGCCCTTGTAGCCCCCTTTCTATGAACTACTACTTCTTTAGTTCCTTCTCCATTTATCTTATGCCTTTCTACTTTTGCAATATTATGTGCTACATCATATACTAATTTCATGTCCAGTTCAGATTCGGAAGCATTAAAAATTCTTTCAAATACCCTTCTAGTAAAATGAGTTATCATTTGTCTATTGGCCCAGGCAAAATTCAAAGCACAATACATCGCTTTTCTATAATTTTCACCTTCAAGCGAATTATTGGGAACACACGCTAATTCTCTATCTATCAGTTCTATATTGTATTTCTTTAAAACGCTTTCAGAAATACGAAGATAGTCACTACAAACTTGATGACCAAAACCTCTGGATCCGCAATGGATTAAAATCGTTGTATATCCTTCATATAATCCCATCATTTTCGCAGCTTCTTCATCATAAATTTTTTGAACTTGCTGTATTTCAAGAAAATGGTTTCCTGACCCTAAACTACCTAATTGAAATAATCCTCTTTTTCTAGCAGTATTTGATATACTTATTGGATCAGCTCCTTTCATTTTTCCATTTTCTTCACATACTTCTAGATCATCATTCCAACCATATCCTTTATTTACTGACCATTTAACACCATCAACTAATAGTTCATCTAGTTCCGATCTATCTAATTTTATGGTACCCTCCCTGCCTACACCAGAAGGTATAGATTTAAATAATTCATTAATTAATTTTTTTAAATTAGTTTTAATTTCTTTTGCTAATAAATTAGTTTTAATTAGTCTTACTCCACAATTAATATCATATCCTACTCCACCAGGACTGATTACACCATCTTCTAAATCTGTTGCTGCTACTCCACCAACAGGAAATCCATATCCCTCATGTCCATCAGGTAACACTACCACATGTTTTCTAACACCAGGTAATGTGGAAACATTGACAGCTTGGTCTACGGTTCTATCATTTGCCATTTTTGTAATTAAATTATCATTAGCATAAATTATAACTGGAACATTCATGTTTTTTTGATTTTTTATTCTAAATACAAAGTCTCCTATCTTTTCTATTAAATGGTTTCCTCGTTTTGTTATGATTTTATTCATTATGTTATACACACTTGATAATTAAAATATTATAAGCCTTGCTTATGAAATAATACAAATAAGAAATTTACTTTTTTTATTTTATATATTTTATTTCTAGTTTTTATATACTTTTTTAATTCAATATCTAATTTTCTTAATTTTTTTCAATGTTTAATATCATTAGGATCAAAATTTAATATACCTCTTATTTCTAGCAGATCCATTTCTTTAGCCATTTCTCTAGCATCACTTGTTTCATCATCTATTTCCATGCATTGATTATAATATTCGCACCACGAGCAAATTCTTTTTCTTTTTGATTCTTCAACTCTAGGAAGTATAGTTACATTTTTCTCTTTTAATGCTTTTTTCAATATTTTTTTCCTCCTTATCATCTCATTAGTTAAAAGTTCTCTAATTAAATCATCTTTTGCTAAAAAAATATTCCAGCTTTCTATTTCTGGTTTTCGTGAATTTTTAGGCCTAAAAAAATAATCTCCTTCTTTTTCTCTCTTGATTAATTTTAATTCATTATTATTATATTTAATTGAAATAATCCCTTTTTCTTTACCTGAAATAGTCAAATAATATAATAGTTGTCTTAAATACGATAAGAATTGTTCATCATTTAAATCATATCGTTTGAAGCTATTTGTATCCTTTAATTCTATTACTATCTCTTCATTCATTATATCAGGATGCGCAATTAATTCATCTAATTCAAGCTCAGACTGAGCTACTCCTAAATTTGCTAGTTTTGTTATAGCAAATTCACTAGCTTCTCCTCTTAAATAATTTTGTACAGACTCATAAGATATTTTATCTACTTCTGGATTTATTCTCAAATAATATTGTTTACGGATACAATTACTTGGTAATATGTCTGAGACATGAATATTTTTCTCAGTTCTCTTTTTGTTCTCATAAATCATACGAAGATTTTTTTTGAGTAATTCATTAAACGAAGAATCTTTGTATATTTTTATAGCCATATATTCTTACAGTACTTTCTCATTTATAATTTGACAATTGGTTAATAAAAATATAATACTTAACAAATTTATTTTTGTTATATTGAATAGTATCTACTAATGTTTACAGGAATCATAGAAAGTTTAGGGACGGTAAAATCTGTCTCTAAGATCGATAAATCTAAATTAAAACACAATTCTCTTGTAGATACTATTTTAAAAGTTAATATTGGTAGATTAAAAGAGGGTTTAAAGTCAGGACAAAGTTTATCGATAAATGGTACTTGTCTTACAATTACAAAATTACAAAATAATATAGTTGAATTTGAATTAATAGGAGAAACTATAAAAAAAACATGTTTATACAATATTAAACCTGGCGATAAATTAAATATTGAAAGAAGTATGTCTATGTCTGGTAGATTTGATGGACATATTGTACAAGGACATGTAGATTGTGTAGGGGTAATTATGAAAAAAAATAATTTAGCACATGAGACACAAATTTTAATTAAAATTCCTAAACAATTTATGGAATTAGTAGTGTCTAAAGGCTCAATATCAATTGATGGGATCAGCTTAACAATAGTTTCTATTAAAAATAATTCTATTTTAATATCTCTTATACCTCATACCTTAAAAAATACTACATTAGGAATAAAATCAAAAGGCGATATGGTTAATATTGAATTTGATATTCTTGGGAAATACATCAAAAACCTTTTACCAAAAAACTAGTAATAACAAAATTTTTAGTAAAATATATAATAAATTATATTCAATAAATAATATTCATTGTTTAACACAGTAGATGAAGCAATTATCTCATTAAAACAAGGCAAATTTGTTCTAGTTCATGATGATAAACACCGGGAAGACGAAATAGATATGGTAATGGCGGCAGAATTTGTTACACCTTTTCATATATCAAAAATGAGGTTAGATGCTGGTGGATTATTATGCCTGGCATTAGATTCTGTAATATCAAAAAATTTACGCCTTCAATTCATGCATGATATATTATCTAACATTTCAAATAATGATATTTTATTTTCCAAGATGTCATTTGAACCTGCTCCTTATGGCGATAAACCATCATTTTCTATATCTATAAATCATAAAAATACATTCACAGGTATTACTGATACCGATAGATCTTTGACAATTTCAGAACTAGTATCTATTTGTAAAAATATGACTAGTAATAGCATATTAGATTTTGCGAAAAATTTCAGAACTCCTGGACATGTTAATCTTCTTATTGCATCTAAAGGTCTGATTAAAGAAAGATTTGGTCATACAGAACTAGCTGTATATTTAACAAAAATCGCTGGTTTAACTCCAACTGCTGTAATATGCGAAATGTTAGATTCAGAAACATTCAAAGCACTATCTCTCGAGAAAGCAAAATTATATGCAAATAAATTTAATATCCCTATATTAGAATCTAAACAATTAAAGGCATTTTCGGTGATATAATATTGAAACTTATGAATTTAGCTATAGTAGTATCTGAATTTAATTATAACGTAACCTCAAGAATGCTCGAAGCAGCTAAGTGTCAGGCTATGAAATTAGATATTTGCGTAAAATATGTATGTTATGTACCTGGTGTTTTTGATATGCCTCTAATTCTTGATAATTTACTTCAAAAAAAAGATATAGATGCAATAGTGGCTATTGGAGCTGTTATAAAAGGTGATACTAATCATGATAATATAATAGCTGAAAATACTGCTAGATTAATTATAGATCTTTCATTAAAATATGGTATTCCTATATCATTGGGTATTACCGGACCAAATATGACTATTGAGCAGGCTTTAGCTCGAGAAAAAATTGTTCCTATCAGAGCAATAAATTCTGCATATAATATGACTATGAGACTAAAACAATTAAAAAATATATCAAATCAAAATAGCGATGACAATTCTTCCAATATTATCATAAAATGACCATACAAATTAGTATTATAAAAATTGAATCTTATGGTCCTTGGACATTAACACTAGGTGCAGATAGAGAATCTGATTTACAGATGCTTCAAGCTCAAATTTATCATGATCTACAGAAATTTTTTTCAGATAAAAATTGTCTTGTTTTTTTCAATAGATTTGATGAATATTTTGCATTAACAAATCAACTATCTGTAAAAGAACATATTAATATTCTTAAAAAATTCTCAAAAAAACATTATAATTTAAAATTATCTATATCAATTGGTACTGGTAAAACTCCTTTTGCTGCAAATATTGATGCGTATAATGCCAGAACTCTACATAATCTCATTAATAGAACTTTTTCTATTTACGGAACATTATCTCCACTAGATCACAACAATAACAATGATAAAAATATGAAAATATTGCATGTTGATATAGATAATTCTTCTCATATGGCTTCCGGATTATCTCCATATGAAATAACTTCTATAATAATGAAATTGTATACAAGGCTCATAGAAAATTTTCTACAATATGATTCTTTAACTTTTTTCTTAGGCGGTGATAATTTTATGATAGTTACACCTATTGATTTGAAACAGCAAAATGTAGATATAATACTTAAACATATATCTAATGATCTGAATATATCTCTAAATTGTGGTATAGGAATAGGTACTAATGGAAAAAATACTGCAAAAGCAGCAACTCTCTCTCTAGACACAATCCGTAAACTTAGAAAAACTGGAAAGATAGTAAATATTTTCGAAAGTAAATGTATATAATTTTTAAAAATATTAGTTTTCTAAAAGGCAAGGAATTAGATTTTATAGATTCCGGTTTTATTTGTATATCTAAAAAAGGAATAATATCAAGAGCTGATGAGATGAGCAAATTCGATCAAATAATTTCCAACAAATATCTTTTATCTGAAAAAGTTCAAATATTTGATGGTGAAGGATTATTATTAATTCCTGGATTTATTAATTCACATACACATGTAGGTGATTCGATTGGTAAAGATATTGGTATTGATTTATCTTTTAATCAACGAATACATCCACTTTATGGAATAAAGCAAAAGATTTTAAAATTTAGTAATCCAAATCATTTAAAATCTTTTATGAGAACTTCTGCGATTTCCATGATTAAAAAAGGTACAACAACTTTCGTCGATTTTCGTGAAGGTGAAATGAATGGAATAAATCTCTTGAAGAAATCTATGTATGATTTACCAATTAAATCAATTATTCTTGGCAGAATAGATTGTTACTTTAATTTAAATAAACTAAATTCACTAACCAATAAAAATAATTCATATAATTATATTCCTTTATCAAAACAAAATCTTTTAAATACAATTTTAAAATCTTGCGACGGATTAGGTTTAAGCGGAGCTAATGAAAATACAAATGAATCACTTGAACAGTATATGTCGTATGTATTTAGTTATAATAAAATTAAAAATCCAAAGAAGAAAAAACTAATAGCAATACATGCAGCTGAATCACAAGATACTATGAAATATTCCCTTAATGCTACTCAAAAAACAGAAATTCAAAGGATTATTAAATTCTTAAAACCTAAAGTTATAGTTCATGCCACCCACGCTACTTCATCTGACCTCTCTCTTATATCTAAAAATAACATTGGAATAGTTTTATGTCCAAGAGCAAACAGCATATTAGGAGTAGGAATACCAGATCTATCTAAAATATTAAAATCAGGTTGTAAGATAGCACTTGGAACTGATAATGTAATGATCAATCCTCCTGATATTCTTAGAGAACTAGAATATTTGTGGAAATTTTCTACATCTAATAAAAACACTCTTAATATAAAAAATTTCTTAAAAATGATTACTGTTAATCCAAGTGAAATGTTCAATATTAATTCTGGTTTTATAGAATCAGGAAAACAAGCCGATATCTTATTCATTGATAAAAGTCATATAGATTTACAACCTATTCATAATGTATATGTGTCAATTGTTCATAGATTGTCTTCTAATTCTATAAAAGCAATAATGATTGATGGTAGATTTATAGATGAATTCATTTTCTAAACCTTATGTAATAATTAATTCAGCAATTACGTTAGATGGAAAAATTACCTCTATTAGTAACGATTCTAAAATCTCTTCTAAACAAGATCTAAAACGTTTACACAAATTGCGTTCTCAAGTAGATGCAATTTTAGTAGGGATCAATACAGTAATAAATGATGATCCTATTTTAAATATAAGACTTATTGATAATTTTAAAAAAAATCCTACTAGAATAATATTGGATAGCAAATGTAGAATACCATTATATTCAAAGATAATGAAAACAGCTAAAAAAATAAATACCATTCTAGTAGTAACAGAAAAAGCATCAAAGAATAACATTCTAGCCGTCGAAAAATTAGGAGCACAAGTTTTACATACCAAAAGCAAATCAAACATTAATATAAAAAAATTATTTTCTGTATTAAAAAAACTAGGATTTCAAAAAATATTAGTGGAAGGAGGAGGTGAAATAAACTGGTCTTGTTTCAAATCAGGCATTGTAAATGAATTAATATTGACTATATCTCCAAGAATAATTGGTGGACGTAATGCTATAACTTTCGTTGAAGGTACAGGATATTCACTAATTCATAATGGTATTAGTCTGAAACTCTACAAAATAAAGAAACATTCTAATGATGAATTAGTTTTATATTATAAATTATAGTGTCTATTATTTTGTTATTTCTGATATTATTTGTTCAATTTTGTATTGTAATGCTTCTTTAGTCTTTGTATTATCAACCATATTTAAATTTCCTTTACATGTAGGACACTTAAAAAATGATTCTATTGCTGAATCAAATTTAATTCTATTACATTGATCATTCCCACAATGATAAAATTCTGAAGATTCCTCATATTCTAGTCTCTTCTGTAATCTATCAAGAATTTTCTTTTTTTGATTATCTATAAAATTTTCTACTTGATCACTTTTTGCTCTCCATCTATACACAAACCATCCCTTTTTTTCATCCTTAACTCTAATTCCTGTTATGAGAGCTTTACCAAACATGTCATACAAAACTTTTCTAATTATATTAATCCTCATTCCTGTGGCTGTTGCAATTTCCTCATCTGTTGCATCTTCTGTATCTAATAATGCAGTTGCAACCTTTTCATATTCTTCTCCACCTATCAATTTTGAAATTTTTACAAAAGAGTCTTCTCTTTTTTCAGGCGGTTCAGACATACATTATTTCTATGTATTTATGAGATTATATATATTATATATCTTTACTAATCATGATAAAATATTAGTCATAATAAAATATTAGTCATTGATAAAAAAATATTTTCTTTTGTATGTATCAATATAATTAATTAAGTCTTTGTACTGTTCCTTTTTCATAATTTCTTCTTCGATTTGAAAATCTTTTATGTGATTTGGTTTTATCAGACCAACTCCTTTTTGCTCCATTATGAAATCTTCTTCCACCACTATGATTATTGTTATGAAATCTTCTTCCACCACTATTATTATAAAGATTAAATTTTGGTAAAGGTACACCCATCTCATCATTAAGTCTCTTAATGAAATATTTTGTTTCACTTACTATTTTTTCAAAATCTCTGATTCTATACGATGATACTAAAGAAATTGCACTTCCAGACAAACCAGCTCTCGCTGTTCTACCTATTCTATGAAAATAAATCATAGGATCTTGTGGGATATCGTAATTTATGACAAATTTAATAGATGGAATATCTAATCCCCTTGCCGCTATGTCGGTAGCCACTAAAATCTTTGTAATTCCTCTTCTGAAGTTACGCATAACAAAATTTCTTTGTTTTTGAGTCAAATCGCTATTTATCAAATTTGCATTATAGTTATCTTTTTTTAATTTATATACAATTTCTCTAGATCTATCTTTTGTTTCTGCAAATACTAATATTTGATCATCATTTAAATCATATTGATTCAATAATTTTACTAAATTTGAATATTTATCTTTTTCATTAATTACTAAATATGATTGTTTGATTGATTCAATCGTTATATCTTTGTTCATTTTTACATGTTTAGGCGTATTCATATATTCTTTTGATATTTGAATTATTTCTGGTAACATTGTTGCAGAAAATAAGCATGTTTGTTTCTTTTTATTTAAATATGAAAAAATAAATTTAATATCATCGATAAAACCCATATCTAACATCAGGTCTGCTTCATCTAGTACTACCGTATTAACATTATCTAAATTAATTGTCTTCCTCTTAAGATGGTCAATTAATCTACCGGGAGTAGCAACCACTATTTGTATTCCTTTTTTTAACCTAAAAATTTGATTATTTATATTTTGACCTCCATATATAGAACTTATCCTTGAACCAGTATATCTCGCAAACATAACCATTTCAGACGTTACCTGTAATGCTAGTTCTCTAGTAGGTACCAAAACTAGAGCTTGTAAAGGTCCACTAGCATTTATTTTATTTAATATGGGTAATGCATATGCGGCTGTTTTACCAGTACCTGTATTAGCTTGTCCAATCACATCTTCTCCTTTTAGAATAATCGGTATAGTTTCTTCTTGAATTGGAAAGGGATTATTAAATTCACTTTCCTTTAGTGCTTGAATTACCTCTTTTTTTAAACCAAGTTCATTAAAAGTTTTACTCAATTATTTTATCACTTCTTTTTTAATAGATTTTGATAAAGTAATCTATATCATATATACTTACTGAAACCTAAATTATCTTTAAAATAAAATTGACTATTATTATATGATTTATTATGTTTATATATCATGATTTTTCATAATCCAAAACACTAATACACTTCTATCTTGTTTTCGTATATATAATAAAATGACAGTAGATTCTACCGAACTGAGAGAGAAAAAACTACGCGGTTCAGGAGGATATATTATAGCAAATATTTCTGATGATGAACAAAAAATGGCTAATTTAGGAGGTCCAGAATTATTCTTAGCCGGTATTGGACGCTTAAACAAAGATCGAATTTCTAAATATTATTGTAATAAATGCGAAAAAGATTACAAAAAGTCTCCTGATATTATTTATGAAAATCCCAATGAGCAAATGGATGATGGAGTGATCTTATCTGAAAAGGGTGATTACAAATGTACCATTTGTCAAAACATTATATCTCAATATAGAAAATTTAATACTGGCACCCAGTCAAACACTGAAAATACTTCTGTAACCAATAAACTTGTTACTACGACATCAGAAAAATCCCTAATTAATAATAATGATGTTAACTTACAGAAAACTAAGAATTCTACATCCAATGATGATATAGTTACTGTATCGACAGACAAATATTTTCCAATCCAATCGATTATTGGTATGCCTGTATATGATACTGAAGCTATGCTAGTTGGAAATGTTCAAGAAGTAGGTTTAAGAAAATTTGACAGTGACGTCAATATCATTCTTAAAATAATTGGTCACAAATTTAATAGTCAAGAATCAAGTCAAAATGATACAAATAACGAATCAAAGGAAATAAAATGGTCAGATATATCTAAAATAGGTGATATTGTTCTAATCAATAAATTTACAGATAATAAAAAATGTTCCTCTTGTGCTTTTCAGAATAAACCTGATGCTCTATATTGTGAAGAATGTGGCAATAAATTACAATAATAAATTTATTTATATGTCAGTTTTCTAAGTCAAACAACAAGAGAATAATACCAAAAAATTACTTGCAGAATTAGATGTAAAATAAGATATATTGAATTTATTCAATATTTTTCATTTTATTTTTTTAATCCAATTCTAACATCTACTGCTCTAACACCATTGCCCTCTTCTAATACTAGTAATGGATTCATGTCAAATTCCTCTATTTCAGGAAAATCTATTACTAATTGGGATAAGCGTTGTAAATTTTCTACAATTCCATCCAAGTCTGATGGTTTTTCTCCCCTTGTTCCCTTAAGTAATTTTATTGTTTTTATTGATTCAACCATTTCTCTAACTTCTATTTCATTTAATGGAGCCAATCTGAATACTACATCTTTAAGCACTTCTACATAAATTCCACCAAGTCCAAACATTATCAAAGGTCCAAGAACGGGATCTCTTTTAGCACCTATTATGGTTTCTTTAGCAGAAGTTATCATCTCTTGAATTAAAATACCTTTGATGTCTGCATCCTTTTTATAGTTTTTAACATTATCATTATTACATTAAACGATTTTCTTACTTCTTCCGAATTTTTAATTCCTACCATGACACCTCCAGAATCTGATTTATGAATAATATCCGGAGACACAACTTTCATTACTATTGGATATCCTATCTCATTTGCTATCTTAACTGCTTGTTCTTCATTTTCTGCAACATGATTTTTTGGAATGGAAAAACCGTAAGCTTTTAAAATTTCATATCCTTCTTCTTCCAACAAATTACTTCTATTATGTTCTCTTACCTTATTGAAAACGTTTTTAACTCTTTCTTTATCAACTTTAAACTGTCTAGGTTCTAAATCTTCCTTTTCTAACCATGCACTATATTTGTAAATAGCTTCCAACGCTCTTATTGCTGGTTCTGCATACATAAAATGTGGTATACCTCCATCAGATAGTATCTTTTTATTTTCTGTACCTTCAGCTAATCCCATTAATGCAGCTAACATAGTTTTTCTAGTTTTCTTGGATGATTTTATAATAGTTTCGGCTAAATCATTATAATCTAATGTTGCTGAAGGTGTACACATAGTCACTATTGCACCAACATTGTCATGTTTTAATATTTCTTCCAAGACATTTTCGAATCTATTAAAATCTGCGTCTCCTACAATATCCACTGGATTTCTAGCAGAACCATGTGGTGGAATTACTTCCGCAATGTTTTCCATTGAAGATGATATGTCGGCCATTTTTAATCCATATTTTGAACAGGCATCAGTCGATATAATTGCCGGACCACCAGCATTTGATACTATTACGACTCCACTATCACTAGATGGAATTGATTGTTTTGCAAAAACAGTAGCTATATCAAATAGTTCTTGCATAGTATCAACTCTAATAACCCCTGATTGATTCAATAAAGCATCGTAAGTTTCATCTGATCCCATTAACGCTCCAGTATGCGACATAGCAGCTTTTGCTCCTTCTGGAGTTCTACCAGATTTTAGAACTAAAATAGGTTTCTTTTTTTCTTTCGTAATTTTTTTTGCAACATTCATAAATCTTCTTCCATCGTGAATGTCTTCCAAATACATTACAATCACTCTGGTTTCATCATCGTCAGAGAGTAATTCTAATATGTCATTTTCATCCATATCTACTTTATTACCCATACTAATTACTTTCGAAAAACCTATCCCTTGTGCAATAGCATCTTCCACCGTAGCCGCACATATTGCACCACTTTGAGATACTAACGCTATACTTCCAATTTTTGGAGTAATCTTTAAAAATGTAGCATTCATCATACTATTTTTCGATAAACTCATTATGCCAAGACAATTTGGACCTATAATTCTTGTATCATACTGATTTCCTATCTCTTCTACTTGTTTTTCTAATTTCGCACCTTCTTCATTTACTTCTTTAAATCCAGCTGAAACTATTATCGCTCCTTTGATGTTCTTTTTTCCTACTTCTTCCATTACTCTTGGTACTATTTTATTGGGGGTAGCAATAACTGCTAAGTCTATATTATCTGATACATCTAATACACTCTTGTATGCCTTTATACCAAATACAGTAGAACTAGAAGGCGTGATAGGAAAAATTTTTCCATTATATCCATTTTTTATATTAGTAAAAATAGCTTTGCCAACTCCAGGTTTTTCGGACGCACCAATAACTGCAATAGATTTAGGATCAAAAAATATCTCTCTAGAAAGAGATTTCGACGTTGATGACATAATATATAGCTTTCAATATTACATGTTTATATTTATTCGTTAATCAAAAGTAAAGTTTAATTCGATTATTAAATGATCCACATTAATTGAAAACTATAATTGAAAAAGAAGTTGATGATAATATCAATTCAATAATTACTGATTTAAAAAAATTAATACAAATCCCTAGTGTTTCCGCTAAGAATCAAAGTCTAGTAGAGTGTGCAAAGATGATTTCTGAATTGATGAATGATTATGGCATTAGATCTGAATTATTGTACCTAGAAAATAATAATTCAAGCATTCCACCAATAATACATGGAGAAGTAAAATCTAAAAAAAATCCTAATGGCAAAACAATATTATTTTATAATCATTATGATGTACAACCAGAAGATCCTATAGACAAATGGGATTATCCTCCTTTTGAGGGCACGGTTTTAAATAATTGTATTTACGGTCGTGGTGCTGCAGATGATAAAGGAGAATTAATTACAAGAATTAAAGCTGTAGAATTTTTTTTAAAAAAGACTGGTGATGTTCCTTGTAACATAAAATTTTTGGTGGAAGGTGAAGAAGAAGTGGGAAGTAAACATATATCGAAGTATCTTAATAAATATCAAGATAAATTCTCATGTGATGGTATTATATGGGAATTTGGATACATTGATACAAATAATAAACCCATTATCAGTTTAGGCATGAAAGGTCTTTTGTATGTTGAATTATTCTCTCAAGGACCAGTACGTGATACTCATTCCAGTTTGGCCGTATTAATTGAAAATCCGGCTTGGAAATTAATAAAATTACTTGATACTATAAGGGATGAAAATGGTAATATTCTGATAAAAGACTGGTACAAAGATGTAAGATCATTTACAAAAGATGAGCTTGATATACTAAAATCAGAAGAATTTGATGAACTTGCTTTTAGAAAAGAATATGGGATTTCTAATTTTATTTCTAATTTAAGTGGATTAGAAGCAAAAAAAGCTCTTGTAGCAAATCCCACTTGTAATATAGCAGGATTGGTATCAGGCTACACTGGCAATGGAGCCAAAACAATCATTCCATCTTCTGCATCCGTAAAGATTGATTTCCGTCTAGTTCCTAATATGGTTCCAGAGAAACAATTCCAATTACTTAAACGTCACATTGATAGTAGTAAATACAATAAAGATATCCAATTGTATATGATACATGGTGAAGCTGCATCAAGAACATCTGTTAACCATCCTTTCGTATTATTAATAAGTGATTGTGCGAAAGATATATTTGGAGATGCTACTTTGTCTATTTCTTCTGCAGGAACTGGACCTATGCATGCATTTCATCAATATCTTAATGCACCTGCAATTTCCATTGGCAGTACTTTCGTTTATTCTAGAATTCACTCTCCCAATGAATTTGCACGAATTGATCTTTTAATATCTATGACTAAATGTGTTGGAAGAATAATCGAAAAGTTTAATGATTAATCTATCTCCTTTTATCATATTCATGTGTCTATAGTAAACATCAAAATTATTAAAAGAAGATACCATTTTATATGATTGAATTTGTTTTTTTATTCCTTGAAATGGTATAAAATCCATGAGCTGATATAAGTAATGCGGATAATGACATTTTTGTTGCAAAAACAAGATTCCATGGTGTATCTGGATTTGGATATGGAATATTTAAATCATCTACTCTTATTATACCGTTGATTGCATCCGCAGTTATAAAAGAATTCCAAATTATAAAATTATAAACAAATTCATATGCTGAAATCACAAAAATACCGAGTACAACTAGCTGAAGTATTGCTTTTAGAGATGGTGATATGTTTTTAACCTTTTCTCCTCCCAACTTTGTAACACAATACCAGCCGACTACTGTTACTATCATCAAATAAGTTATTAGCTTCGCTAGTCCTGAGAATGGAAATTCGGTATAAACTAGTACCTCACCAACAATAACCTTTCCAGTTTTTATATACTCATCTAAACTAATGTATAAAGCATAAAAAGTAATTAATGTCATTATTATGATACATATATAAAATATTATCAGATAAATTCGTCTTGCTTTTTTTTCATCATTTTCTTGCATAGACTTATTATACATGTAAACTGTTATGTACTAATAATATGGTGTATAAAAATTAATTTATTGAATAATATATTATGAATTATATAATCATGGTTTTCGATATTAAATATGAAAAAATTAGATTGGAATAAAATCAGACCCAATTGGGATATTTATTTTATGATTCAGGCAGAAATTGCAAAGTTACGATCAAATTGTTTAACTAGACAAGTTGGTTCTGTCATAGTCAAAGATAATAGACAAATAGCGACTGGTTACAATGGAACCCCAAGTGGAGTCAAAAATTGTATTGATGGTGGTTGTTTGAGATGTGAATCTAGAATGAATGGTACGATAAAGTCAGGAGAAAATTTAGATCGTTGTTTATGTACTCATGCAGAAGCTAATGCTATCATGCAATGTGCATTATTTGGCAATGGGACAAGTACTATTGGTACTACTCTTTATAGTACTTACATACCATGTTTAGAATGTAGTAAGATGTGTGTTACGGTAGGAATAAAACGTATCGTTGTCTTGGATGATAATTATCCAGAAGATGGACGAGACTTATTAAATACTCGTAATATTGTCATTCATAAATTGAATAAAAAAGATATAATGACATGGATACATATAATAGACTCCAATAAATATATTTAAGACACATATGTTAAGTCAAAAGAACTGATTCAAATCGAGATAAAGTTTTATATAGTTTTTATAGATTCTTGGATATGGAAAGTAACAGACATACAATTTCTATGACTGAACAGGAGATAAATATAGTACTTGATTCATTGAGTAATACTATCTTTAATGAAGAGATAAAAGAAGAAACTCGAAAAACTACTAAAACTTTGTATATGAAATTGCAAAAACAATTCCCACACCTCAAATAATTTTATTTTTTTAATTATTTTTAAAGATTTTAATAATTCCGTAATTTATGATAGGTTTTTTATATTGTTTAATGTATTATGAAAGAGATGAATAGATTTAAGATTTTCCAAAACTGTCATGTGTGTGGACAAAGTTTTGAGTCCGACTACAAATTAATAAAACATTTGAGTCGATTTCATTATAGTTATAATAATTATGAAATAAACCCAGACATTCATGGTTCATGTAGTTGTGGTCATTCTAATTCTAGTGACAATGTTACCAATAATTAAATTTTAAATTTACAATGACCTCTTATTCAAAAAAACTTTTTTTTATATATGTTGCTAAAAATAATGAATGGAAAAAGTTAGAATCTGAAGATTGGTATTATGTCTCTTCAATGGTAAAGTTTTTTCATTGGTGGATCAAAAAGAATTTTAATATCAGCATTACAATTGAAGCAGATATTCTTCCAGTAATTCCTGGCAGATTGTTTGATCGTATAACATTAAGCTATTTATTACGTGATCATACCGAAAGAGATAAAAATACATATCACTTCTATCTCGCTTATTTCAGTCCATTTTGGACAGATTGTCATATAGTAAATGGATATGCTACAAATAACTTCGGTATGCTGCATTGGGAAAGGCCAAAAAATAAAGTATCTAAAGTACAGCGATCTAGATTTTTTGCTGATCAAAATTGTGCAAGAATATCTCATATTTTAACACATGAATTATTACGTATGAAGGGTAAGAAGAAAAAGGATTATTTCGATAGAGTTCATGATCTGTGGGATGAACATCTATATAAAGATCTTTCATTTCATTATTATAATGATAATTTTGAACGAATATCTAAAGACGGTTCTTATCGTTATGTTACATTGGATCCGTCTGATTTAAAATAATTTATTTATTTATTTATTTATAGTTATGAATTATATTCATTATAGATACTATGAATATACAATTACTTATAAAAACAGGAGCTATAGTTTCTTCATTTGGTACATCACTATTAATCATTTTTGCTATTATCTTGTTGACATTTTCTGTAACTAAAGATTGTAGCACTCAGATAAATGATTCTCCAGATTGTGATTATATTTCTAATGCACCAAAACCTATTGATTTAATAATACAACCACTTTTTTTAGTATTATCATTAATTATAATTTCTATTGGTATATTCATGATTCGATTTGGTAGATGGCGTGAAAATCAATATACTTATAAAAAATTTTAAGAAATACTTGGATAAAATTATCTAAGTAATCAATTATGTATTTATTTTTATTATTTTTATTATTCTGCTATTTCTGAATCTATATTATTCATATTATTATCATCGTTATCTGCAATTTCATCTTCTATCTTGTTTTTCTTAGTACTAGATCTTCTACCTCTTTTATTATTCTGTTCTTCTAAATCATCTGTTCCTCTTTCTGTAACTATGAATTTAGTATCTGAATATGGATGATATGGAGAATCTATCATTTTTGCAACTCGATTTTCACCAGATTTTCTTAGATATATTCTGTATGTAGATGCATGTCCTATAACATTTCCACCAGTTGCTCTTGTAGGGTCTCCAAAGAAAGTATCTGGTGATGATTGAACTTGATTAGTTATTACTACTGATATATTGTATATTTCAGCTAATCTAATCAGCTTATGTAACATATTGTTCAGTCTCTGTTGTCTATCTGCTAATGTACCTCTACCAGAAAATTCTGCTCTATGTAACGAAATTATACTATCTATTATCACTATTTTTGCATTAAAATCATTTATGTATTTTCCAAGGTCTTTTATAATTAATTCCAAATGCGAACTATTGTAAACTTTACATATCGCTACATTTTTTAGTATATCAATGGGATCAAATCCTCTAGATCTTGCTATCTGTTCAACTCTTTCCGGTCTAAATGTTCCTTCTGTATCTACATATATCACTCCGCTATTCAAACCACCATCTTCTATTGCTTGTTTGGCTGTAACACATAATGTGTGACATATCTGAGATTTACCTGATCCAAATTCACCATAGAATTCTGTCATTGCTTGGGTTTCTATTCCTCCAAGTAATAGTTCATCTAATGCATTAGATCCTGTAGAACATCTAAGCATAGTCCTTCTTTTTTCTAATGCCGCATCCGCAGTAACAAATTCTTTATCTAATACATTAGTTTCTCTTAAAAGTTTTTGAGATGATATGATAAATGATGTTGCGGTTTCTTTTGTAGAATTAATTCTTTCAGATAGTTCTTCTGCACTAGTTACAGCTAGATCCATTACTGATATTATTCCAGCATCTTTTAATTTTTTGGCTGCGCTAGGACCTACTCCTTCTATATCCTGAATATCTAGATCAACTATAGCTACATTACTGTTAGGATTAGTCTTATTTTCCATAACATCATCCTTATTTTCTCATATTAATACATGGAATAACATTATGGAGAGCGGGAGGGGGTAAAAAATGTCTATTTGAATATAATTCTCGAATGGGGCCGAAGGGAATTGTTCTGATAGTGTATATAACATTTTATCAATTGAACCCTTGACCTACGGGTATCTTCCATAATATAGCCCATATTATGAGATCTGGAGCCCGTTGCGATGCCAGGCTTCGCTACGACCCCTTGTTATAACATCGCTAAAGTGATGAATACATGATATCTCTATAAATTTTACGACTGTTACAGTAAATATTATATAATTTCTTTTAATATTATTCACATTGATAGGGGAAACCCAATTAAGAGCAAGAAGAACACGCATTAAGATTTTACAAGCAATAGCAAATAAACGTGGTATGGCAAGTTTCTCTGAGATACAAAATGCCACTGGGTTATCTACCGGTTCAATTTATTATCATATTGATCGGATGCGTGAATATATCAATAAAAATTACAAAAATTATTCTATTACTCAAAAAGGACTAGATATTTTATCTAAAATTGATCCAAAAAAATAATGTAAACCATATTTTTTTATTATTTTTCTGCGATCAATTTTTATGATACGCATGATAACTAAAATATATTGAAATATAGAAGCAGAACTGATATTGTAGCATTAATCTTGGAAGCTACTATGGACGGTGCAGCAAAAACCAAGATTATGTATCGTGCTTTTCTTTCTTATAGTCAATTAAAAGAATATTTATCAATTTTATTAGACAGAGAATTAATTTCATATTCCGATGAAGAACAAATATTCAGAACAACCGAAAAAGGTCGCAGATTCTTGTATCTATACTCTAAAGTCATGGAGTTAATAACTTTACCAGATTCTACTAACGATCAATAATCTATAATATTTTGTATTAATACTTATACTAAATTTTCTGAATTATATTGGATAGAAACAAATCTGCGTAATAACTATTTTAATTTTCACACACATGTATTTTCGTTTCTGTTTTATATATTAAATTATTTTCAATTTTATATTTACTATTGAATTTCCATTCATTGGCTTTAATCACAGCATCGACTTCACATTTTGTAATTTCTATTTCTTTATCATATATTAAAGAAGACATCACATTATCTTCAAAATCCGCATGACCTAGCCCTAATGCATGACCAATCTCATGTTTTGTTACTTGTTTTATTACTTCTTTATCTAGTTTTTTATTGAATGCAAATTTAGATATAAAAATTTCATTTTTATTTACCAACCCATCTTCATCAAAAGAAGTAATTGTTTGTCCCGCTGTCTTACCTTTATCTTTTACAAAAATAAATTCTATGTCTGGATTACTATTTTTAGTTTCCATAAAATTTAGTTTATTTATACTCTTTTTCCATTTGTTCAGCATCTCATTTACAATTTCTTCAAATTCTGGTTTTTTGTTGATTATTTTATATGTTAGAGTTCCATCTGCAAGTGACTCTCCCCAAGTACAACATATTTTAATACTATCTGTTTTTGCATATGCAAATTCGACTAAATTTTTATAACTTTTCTTATCTAGTAAATAAGTAGTAGCTATAATAATAAGAAAAGAAATTAACAATATAATTACATAAATAGCTAAATTGTTGCTGAATATTTTCAAATATTATTACTCATCAAACTTGTAATAAAAATTTATATTTTATATATCTGTTATTGAATTGTATTTTTTAGTAATTTTTATTCAGTTTTCTATTGTAATGTTATTTTATGATACAATAGAAGCATTAATTTCAAAGCTAATAAAGAAAGAATATTATAGGTTATAGTTATGAATTATACTGTGACTACTGAATCAAATACTAATTTAAATACAGAATCTCTAGGTCCTATTTATCTTAGATATCAAAATTTGGAAGATATGCTCAAAGTTATATTATTTGCTTCTCAATCTCCTATAGGTATGATTCCTATGTTATACAACATAAATTATAAAAATAATAAGATTTTATTTATTGAAACTGGTACAGTCAATCCTACTATTCATTATATAATTATTGATGAAGAACCTCCCACTAAGTTCATAGATCTTAAACAACTAACTGGAAAATTTAATTATGCTGATGCCATAGGAAATGATACTCAATCTTTATATATACCAATTTTGAAATTAGATGAATCTTCATTTAATTTCCCAGTATAATAATAACAAAATTATTTTATTTTATAATTCTGTAATCCTTAAAAGTGGATTTGTTATATTATATAGTATGTCATATAACTCAAAATCTATATATAGCATTTACATAGGAATTAAAGTCGCAATCTATAGATTATTAAAAGGCAGAAAAAAGAAAGACATGGAACAAGAAATCGATCATTAATCACTATCATTTTTTATTGTCATCAATATTTTGTATTAATTTTTATTTTAGTAATTCTATAATATTTTATACCACATTATAAGTATCATTTTTATGGAATTAGATATTTTAATAGATTCTGCTAAGAATGTTCATAGAAACATTAAAGATTTAGTTGGAACAGAGTATGGAAGTAAAAAAATTAGCAAAGGTGCTGGAGGAGATATTTCTCGAAAAATAGATTTAGTAGCAGAAGAAACAGTTCTCGATACTATCAAGTCTTACAATTTTGAACCTACTGTCATTGGAGAAGAATGTGGTAGAATTGAAGGAAAAAATAATTCTGGTTATTTAATTATGGATGCTATTGATGGAACTTCTAATTCAATACGTGGAATTCCATTTTTTTGTTGTTCATTAGCATACGCAACAGAATTTAATCTTAGCTCAGTTACAGCTGGAGTGATAATTGACCTATCAAACGGTGATATATATTCTGCATCAAAAGGTAATGGTGCATTTTTAAATGGTAATCAAATTAATGTCAATTCTACTATTCTTGACGAATCTCCCGATAACAAGAATCAACTTGATATGTTGATAGGCGTTAATGTTTCCGGAGTTAACCCGAATATATTAAATCAGATATCAAAATTATTTACAATCTCAAAACACGTACGTCATTTTGGAGCAAATGCGTTGGAGCTATGTTATTTTGCGAGAGGTTTTATTGATGCTTTTGTTGATCTTAGAGGAAAAATACGATCTACTGATATGGCAGCTGGTTATATAATAGCCAAGGAAGCTGGAGGAAATTTTTATACAGAAGAAGGCAATGAATTAGATAGCGAATTAGGAGTAGATAATACCATGTCGTTTTATGCTGTTCAAAATGAAAAAGCTTTTAATTTAATTAAAAAAGCAATGTCCTGATCCATCATTTTCTCATAACATCTTGATATCGTATATCTATAATATTTTTAATGTTTCATACTCTAATTATTTTTATAATCATCTAAAATATTATGCTAAATGAAAGAAGATTGTCAAATCTATGAAATGCTTCATTAAAATGATTAATAAATCAAAGTAAACTTAAACATTTTATTGCGATTCTTTTGTAATAATCCATATCTAATTATAGTCATATAAAATAGATGAAGTACACCATTATTTAATCTGTAAATAATTCAAATCATAAAAAAATTCACTTCATTTAAGCTTAGATAAATCTACTCATTCTTACTATACTAATATATTATCTAATACTTTATCTCGAAATCGAATTTCTGTTACAATATTAATAATCTATTCATCTTTTTAAGATCTGAAAATATTCATTTATTAACGATCATAAAGAATATCTTTTGTTATTTTTTTGAATTGTAATATGTTATACTTATTAGTAAAAAATTTAATTTTGTATAATCTATCATCATGACTTTAATTATTATTATTATTATTATCTTATATCTTGAATTCAATACAAGTTGAAAAAATTATCTATACATTCGTTCATATGCTAATATCTCTAGTAAATGTATTCCAATATATTTTTAGAATAAATACTTGAATTAAACAGTAATTAATATGATAGTATTATTGTATAAAAAACAATAAAAGATATTACAAATAATCTAAATATAAATTCATTATTCATTTGCATCAAAAATTTTATTTTAATTTTGTTATATTGTATATGTGAATGGTAAAAAAAGCGGGAATTCGAAGCTTGGTTTGTACGCCCGGGCCGGGATTCGAACCCGGGTCGCAGGAGTGACAGTCCCACATACTGAACCGGAATTTACGATGTTTGTATTCCAGGTAACATCTCTATACTACCCGGGCGCTTAGTTATAGAGCATTTTAAAAAGCAATTAAAATGTTTTGTTATTATATAATTTAACGTAATTGTCAATTTAAATAGATTTATTTCTAGATATTATAAAAATTTTTAAAAATATTTTCATTTCTCTGGTTGATATTTAAAGTAAAAAACATCTACTCACAATTATTAAATCTGTGTAATGTTTTTTAACTATAAATGTTGTATTATCAGTACTTTGAATCTATGTATTGATCTCATGCAAATGATCAATTAGTATAATATTTATAGCGAATAATACCCACGTTACTGAACTTTATAGCAATTCTTGCTATTGGGCCCGTAGCTCAGCCAGGTAGAGTACCGGACTTTTATCTTTTAGGAAGAAATCCGGCTGTCTCGGGTTCGACTCCCGACGGGCCCGCTATGTATTCGGGTTCTTATACTAGTGGCAGTAATACAAGATATAGACAAATAGAGAAGGTAACTAAGAACGCCAGTTAAACTATCTACAACTTTAGAAAATGTACATAGGAATGTACCAAATCAAGAAAATGTAAAACTTATTCTGCAATTCTATGAATTCATGAGGAGAAATGGAACATCAGAAAGATATCAAAATAATAACCTAAAGGCAATAATTGCTTATTGCAAGTTTCTTGGAACTGAAATTTCTTTAGATAAAATTCAAAATAAAATTCAAATTATCTCATTCTTAGACACTAAAGTTAGAAGTGTGGAAGATGATCCAGATAAGCGTTGGATAACAACATGGAATGATTATCTTGCAAGACTCAAATACTTTTTTAGATGGTTACATAATTGTGGAGATAAAAAAGATCTTGACGAATTTCCATATTCCGAATGGATTACACCAGATTTTATATCTATTAGAAAGAAGAAGACAAAAAGAATAAGTCCATACCTTGAAAGTGAGTTATGGGAAAAAGAAGATTTACTAACTATAATAAAATATGAGTCATACAAAAGAAATAAAGCAATTCTCTCATTGCTCTGGGATTTAGATGCAAGACCACATGAAGTAACATTATTAAAAATCAAACATATACGACTAAAAGAAAAATATGGAGAAGGTGAAGTACCCCATGAAGCAAAAACAGGATCTGGTCCAATATTACTAACATGTTCTTTCCCTTATGTACGTGATTGGTTAAATGAACATCCTTTCAAAAATGAACCAAATGCACGTCTAATTTGTAATTTGATTAATGGAGCACCAATTACTGCAGACAGTATAGACAAAATGATGAAACAACTACGAGATAGAATAATCAGATTATTGGAGAACGGAGAAATAACAACTACAAAAGAAAAGGAGAAATTGGAATATCTTTTAAAGACAAAGAAATGGAACCCATACTGTATAAGACATAGTGCCATAACTGCCGATTCAGATTATTTACCAGAGTATGCATTAAAGAAAAAAGTTAGATGGTCTATGAATTCAAAGCAAGGTACTAGATACATAAAAAGAAGAATGGGTAATGACCTCAAAGAAAAAATAAAGTTATAATGGAATAATTTCTGTAAATGAAGTCAATAAAAAACCTTCTATTCACATATGTCCAAAATGCGAGTTGGTCAATGCTATTGAAAATAAGTATTGTTTTAAATGTAGTTATCCACTAGTTCCACAAGCTTTCGAAGAAATAAAGTCTGAAGAAGATAAAAAATTAAAAATGATTGAAGAAAAACATTCTAAAGAAATTCAATCCATAAGAAAAGAAATGAATGAACAATTTGCAAAATTATGTCTAATGATTCAACAAAATCCCAAACTAGTAAATGTCAAACCAGAAATTTTAACAAAAATCTAGAATAAATTAATTATTATTATTATTTTTTAGTTCCGAAAAATGTATGAACATATCATTATGTTTTTTATGGATTCTTGTCAGTATGTTTTTAAACTTGGAATCTGAAGATAATGTTTTTGTGTCTTTAAATGTGATTTCCATATTTTTGTTTTTATTTATGAGAAAATCATCTTTTTCTACTATACTCATAAAATCATTTAAGATTTCTGGTATCTGATGAAGCTCTTGAAAATAATAACTATCGCTTAATATGGATAGAAATAATTCTTCTACTAATGCACTCAATTCCGATGAAAAATCGGGCAATTCATATCTATATTGTAAGTAGTTTAAATCTTGATAAGGTACTATATTAGAGTAAACAAGATAATCGTTATATTCTTTACGTATCTTATAATATCCAATCTCTTCGTCATTATATTTCAGGATTATTTTCTTATTTACTTCATCTAATTTTAATACAAGTTTTTTATACAAAGCAGAAAACTTTATCGTTTGTTCATCTATCTTTTTATATCTTTTATTGTCATGTAGCCAGCCTAAGGAAATATTTCCTGATAAATAATCAAAAAATTTCTTAACAAACTGATTATTTGGATTTGTATTATCATTAGGATCATATTCCAAAAAGCAACTCCAATATAAATGAGATATTTCTTGTCCTAAATGAGTTTTATTTCTATAAAAAATTTCTAGATATTTGAATATTAACGAAGATATTTTCATGAGATATATAAAAATATTATAGCAAATTATTATGCCTTTGACATTCTTAAAAGAATCATATTCCATAATTGGATAAATATATAATTTGAACAAAATATTTTCTGAATAATTTTGCAAAAAATTTGTTACTGGTAATTTATTTTGAAGAAATTTTTCGTAATCATTTAAATGATAATCTTTCATTTTTGCTAATAGATAAAACAAACCAGCATCTGTAAGTTTATAATAAATAATATTCGGACGATTGGG
>JBNAIF010000195.1:0-4038 GCA_050043595.1 Nitrososphaeraceae archaeon
TAAAATGTTATTAAATAAATTTTAACAAGAATAGTAAAAAAAGAATTTAACGATTTATAATAACTCAATTTGTTTTTTATTTCAATAAAAAGTATGTTAAATAAGAAATATAATTAGATAATATATAACTATTCATATAAATTACTTTTTTTATAATAAAAAATTCGAGGATGTGTTAATTTAATAGAATTTTTAAATATTATTGAAATTTTATTTAAAATATTTACTATTTATATATTTGATATTAGATGTTATAAGTATGCTAGGAGATGAAATAGGAGAACTTACAGGAAAAATTACAAGTAGAAGAATTTTAGATGCAACGGATAATGAAAAGATAGAGATTTCAATAGATAGAAAAGGCAAGTTAAAAGAAATTGAAGTTACAGAATTGATTACATATTGGGCTGTACCTAGACCCAATGGAAAATTCTATGGAGAAGGGAAAGGAGTAGCTATGAGTACGGAGAAAAATGATACCATAAGATTTACAGGTTCAGGAATAGGCACGATGGAAAGTGGAAAATTCATATGGAGAGGTGCTAATTTTTATGGTATTTCATCAAATGGACACCTTTCATCTTTGGATAACTTAGTTGCGGTATTTGAAGCAGAAAATGATAGTAATTCACTTGACCATTACATAAAAATCTGGGAATGGAAATAATAATAACATAAATAATATTATCTAAATGAGATAGTGTTATTTTAACATCTTTACTTTTTTATTTTGAAAGATTATTGAACTCTGAATGAATCGATTATTTTTTCTGCGGAAGGTAAATATTCATCATATTTTTCTTCAGAACCACTATATTCAATTTCATATATAATATCATCAATGTAACTCCAGATATCCAAGTTCTTTGTTTCCACTGTTTGAGTTTTATTATTACTCTTTATTGTTATATCACTATAATATTCTATTTTATGGGCGGGTTGCAACCCAAGAGTACTAGATTCATTTTTTAAAATTGTAATAGTTTTATTTACATTTTCAAATTTTGGATTACTTGTTTCCTTTATTATTCTGGGTAAAAAATCATCTAATGAATTTTCGTTAGGAAATGGGAAATAAACAGCTATTGACAAGATAGGAACCTTGTATTTCTCTTCTAAAAATAAATTTAATATTTGCTGGTAAGAGCTAGTTAAAAAATTTTCTTCTATTAATTCCATATTTGATGGATATTTAATTTCAAACCCATATGGATTATTTTCATAGGTTGATAGTTTTTGTGAGTTGATTTCATTATCATCACCATTCATTTCTTGTGCATAGATTTGTAATATAGTAAATGAAAAAACAAAAATCATAACAACAGAAATAAAATACAATTGATTTGAATACATTACAAGTAATTCCAGAGATATTGACTAAAAAGTGTTAGCATTCAAATTAGTTTTTTAGTTTATTTTGAAAATAATCACATTATGTAAAGTTTACAAGAATGATCAATGTTTATAAAATAATTATTTTTAATAATCATGGTACAAACATATTGTATTTATCTCTAATAATATTACTTTAGATTTCAACATAAAGTTGGAAATATGATCATCTATAGAATTGTATGCAAAAATGGATTAAACAGTAACACTATCAAAAAATCCAGAGAAAATACATACGATTTGAGTGTATTTCTAAATGAATTATGCAAATTGACCTGAAAGTTATAGAAATTGAAGGAAGGAAAATTGTGGATAATACTGTTGATGATCATAGTAAATATGTTACTATCATCCATCATATGCATAGAATATACATCAAACAAAATAATTTATCCATTGAAACTAACTATCAAAAGTATGAAAAACCATTACAAATACTGATAGACCTGACTCAATTTTACAATTTACATTCCACAATACAATCAGATTTTGACTCTTTGTACATAAAGTATAACATACTACATATTATTGCTAGTACAGGAAAACCCACTATGTGTGGTAAAATAAAAAAATTAAAAAAAATCATATAGAATGTTGAAAGACCAAGATTCAAAAAAAAGAACAATTTATTAAATACTATGATAACAAAATATCACACATATTATTGAATTACATGACATCAGTACAAGTGTATAATAGGAATGTAACATTTGTAGCTAAATAATATAATAATGCCGTAATTATCTTTTTACTTCCATTCCCATTTTCTTATATGCATTTCAGAACCTTTTTTAACTTCAGCTTCAAAAACTCCTACTATATCATTAAGAAATGTAAGCTTTCCATTAGAAGATGCATTAAAGAAAACTGACCCAACAAATCTCATTGTATCTGTATCTACAGGTTGACCTATTACTTTTGCATTAGCAGTAGCAATTTCTCCACTATTGTCTCTAGTAAATATAATGTCTTTATCTTCACCATATACTTTTCCATTTGGACGAGGAATACTCCAGAAAGTTCCAATTTCCATTACAGGAATATCTTTCATATTTCCATATGCAGTAAACGATGCTTCCAATTTAGGACCTGTTGTATCTAATACTCTTTGATTCGTAATTTTTCCAGTCGCTTCATAAAATAAATCACCTATCATATTATATCTGATAACAATTATCATAATTATGAACTTTATTATTCTTTTTAGTTGTAGCATGATTATCCTGCAATATTTGTTATTCTTCTAATGTCTAAGAGAAACTGGTTTTCATATAAAATCCAATATAACGTAGTCATATCTGATTACTCTCATTAATGATATTGATTTCATCTTTTTTAATAGATATATTTAAAATATGTTACCAAATGTTTATATACTATAAAGTTAACATGGTGCTAGATTTTTGTGTGTTCAATACTATTTTTCAGCTGGACTTGGATTGGAATCTTTGGTTAAGTGAGACCAGTTGCTTTTTTTAGTTATATTACAATCATCTTGAACTAATTAAATAAATTAAATCGAGCTAATTATGTATTAATAATATCATCACTAAATTAGAAATTAAATTTTAACCAGAACACGCAGACAACATGTAAAACATTCATAATGTATCTTTTATTGTTTATATTACCTTGTTGCATAACTCACTAGACTTTTCTTAAATTAACAGGTACGTAATACAAAGATTAAGTAATATTTGGTTACTATAATCATATATCTAATTATTTACTAATTACTATCATCCTTGAAATGACTATTTATATGTAATAATCACATTAAAATAATATATAGATGAATACATATAATTTTAGTAACTTAGACTATGATACCAGGATATTATTAGAAAATCTTCAAAAGAATCCAATTCCACCATGTCATACTTTATCACCAAAAGAAGTACGCAACTTATTATCAAATTTTCAAAATAATGTTCATATAAAGATAACAAAACTTCCTGCTAAAATTGAAAGGTATTTTATTCCAAATGATATAAATGGTGGTAATGGTAAGATATCAATCCATATTTATCGTCCTATCAATAGTGCAGCCGATAAAGATCTGCCTGTTATTATGTATTTGCATGGAGGAGGATGGACCATTGGAGATATCAATACACATGATAGATTGATAAGAGAGTTAGCTAATGGCACACATGCAGCAGTTGTATTTGTAAATTATTCTCTTTCTCCAGAGAAAAAATATCCAACAGCTCTAGAGGAAATATATACCACTACAAAATGGATTTTAGAAAACAGCAATAAACTTGGATTAAATTCATCATGTTTAGCAGTATTTGGAGACAGTGCTGGTGGTAATTTGGCTGCAGCCCTTACACTTCTTGCCAAAGAACGTGGAGGTCCAAATATTATTTTTCAAGTACTTTCTTCTCCTGTCACTGATGCTAATTTTAACACAGCTTCCTATATTGAATACCAAGACGGATACTTTCTTACTCGTGAAGATATGAAATGGTTTTGGAATAATTATCTTCCAAAGAATATTAATCGAAAAGAACCGACAATTTCTCCGTTACAAGCATCAAATGATCAGTTAAAAGGATTGCCTCCTGCACTAATACTCTCAGCGGAAAATGATGTATTACGTGATGAATGTGAGGCATATGCTAAAAAACTAATGGCAGCTAA
>JBNAIF010000196.1:0-16018 GCA_050043595.1 Nitrososphaeraceae archaeon
ACTTGCTTTTCTAAACAACACTGTAGGAGTATTTGAAACAGAAGTAGATGAATCAGGTATTGGTGTTGTAAAGATTTGGGAATGGAAATAACATGATGAAAAAATAAATAAATCAGATTTTTATTATTAATTATTATAAAACTCTATTGATTGTCCATTACCATACTCTTGATTAGATATCATATCATAAATTTTTTCTGCAACATTTTCTGGTTTCAACAATTTCATATCAGATATGGTGGATATATCAAATCCCCTATTAACAACATATTCCAACATTTTTGTATCTACACCACAGGGACATAATGTCATGACTTATATTTTTATCGGCAAATTCTTTAGCTATACTTGCAGTCAAACCTATCACACCAAATTTGCTTGCACAATATGGAGCTTGATTAGCAAATCACACCTTTCTAGCACCAGAACTAACATTTATTATAGTACCACCTGAATTATTTTCAATCATATATGGAAGAACTTCCTTGGTAAATAGAAAAACACCTTTTAAATTAATATCCATTATTTTATTCCATTCTTCTTCAGATGTACTCATTATATTGTTGTAAGAAACAATACCTGCATTATTAACAAGGATATCAATCCTTGCAAATCTTTTCATTGTTTTATCTACAAGAAATTTTACATCAGAATATTTACTAACATCACACTTGAATCCTAAAATATTGTCTTTTTTTGAGGCAAATTTTTCATATATTTCTTTTATCATATGATCTACATTTTCCTGATTGCTTGAGGATATTATCACATTCATTTCGTTTTTTAGGAAGAGTAATGCAGTTTCTTTGTCTATGCCTCTTGTACTTCCGGTAACAATAGCTGTATATTGAGTTTGTTGTTCTTGTCTGTTTTGTTGCTGTTGCTGTTGCGTATTTTGCAAATTCATAATATTTATTCTATGACCTATTTTAATTTAAATAATAATTATTAAATTAACCAATTTTAAACAATAAATTCAATAGATAAAAGCTAAACACACCTTAACATTATTTTTACATTGGAATCTTATTTTCACACTGCTATCGATATTACTCCCAAGTTTTTCGGGTTCCTCTGAAGTCGAAAATATGTGATTTTTTAGGGTTATAAATAGATTAAAAATGTGATTATTATATTAACAAGGTCCATTACAACCATCTATCATCATTGTAGTCTGTCCAAAATCATTTGGTAATTCAATAGATGTTGCATTATCTAGAATTACTTCATATTTTAATACCTTTTTATTAGAATCATAAACAGGATTAAACAATTCTAACAATTCTATTATTGCAACATCTTGTTCTCCTTCTTGTTCAACTACTAATACTGCATTAGGTGCATCAACTAAAAAATTATTCTGTCCTACAGTCCAATTATCTATAAAATTAGATGTACTAATTGAAGAAATTATTCGGTCTGGTCTATCGGAAAATAATATTGTTTTGTCTGGTACATCGTTTAATTCTAACAATAAGCAGTTTCATTAATCTCAGATATTAAACTAGAATTAGCATTTTGAACCACAAAGAATTTAGGCGTATCTATAGCAGTTTGATTTTCTTGTGCATTAACCATTGTAATCAACGAAGTTGCAGTAATAATCATTGATAGTGTTGATAAAAATCCTAATGTTGAATTATTTTTCATACTTGCAAATAATCATGATCCTATTTAAATCAGATAATCAGACACGTTGTAAAAATGCACCTCAAACCAAAGGGCAATAAGATTTCTTGGATTCATCTATTTATAATATCATATTTCAAAAATTAATGTGATTGCAATTGTGTTATTTGATGTGCTATGATATATAGCCAAATTTATTCTATTTTCGAAGTCGAGGAAATAAATGTCATTCATATCTTTCATATAGAGAATAAAACTAACCAAACTGATCATTGTTATCTCTTACTAAAGTAGTCTATCCAAACTCACTTGGTAAATCAATTGAGGTACCATTGTCTGGAGTCACATCATATTTTACTGTCTTTTTATTAGAATCATAAACAGAATTGAACAATTCAATTATTGCAACATACTGTTGTCCTTCTTTTTTATCTACAACTAAAACAGCATTGGTATATTCACTGCATAACTATCTTGTCCGGTTGACCAATTACCTATATAATCTGACGTACTTATTGAAGTAACAATCCTATCCAGTTTATCAAAGAACAAAATAGTTTTGTCTGACACCTCGTTCAATTCAAGAGAATAAGTAGTTTCATTGATTTCCGTGATAGAACCAGCTTGTGTATGTTGAATTGAAAAGAATTTAGGTATGCCTGAATCAGTTTGATTTTCTTCTTGTCCATAAACATTATTTACGGATAACTTCATTACAGAAATAATTCCTATAGTTAAAAATAATGACAATAATCCAATTTCATGACAAATTTTAGTTTACAATTCCAATTTGTTTATTCCATTCTAAATTATCCCAGAAAAGATATTCCTCTTCAATTTTTCCGTTATTCCACTTGGCGATTGTAACCATCTTGATTTCGAAAGATTTTCCTGTAGATTCAAGAACCGTTCCATTCTCAAGCATCATAGGTTCAGTCCAAGTTCCATTAACTGTACTTATTCCTGCAGTCCAGTTACCAGAACCAAATTTAATAGGATGCTCTGTAATTTTGATATCTGGATATGTATCAAATATCCATTGCAATTCTCTTTCATGATTAGGTGTCATACCAACAGTCAAAGAACCATCTGGATTGTAGACCTTGACATCATCTGAATGAATTTTTTTAATGATTTCCATATCTTGATTAGTAAATGCTTCTAAATCCATTTTATCAAATAAAGCGATATTTTTTTCGACCTCTTCTTTTTCTTTTTCAAAAATATCTATCTGTTTTTCTAAATCAATTACTTTTTGTTGTAATAAAGTAATATTTTCTTGTGCATAAACCGAATTAAATAAAGTTGTAATGACAAAAAAAGATATTGTTGATAAGATTACTAAAGTTAAAATATTTTTCACACTTTGTAAATAAATAAAATAATATTTAAATCAGATAACTGGACTAGCTGCAAAAATACAATTCATCCCGATGGACAAACTGCATAAATGTTACTAATCAAATAAAACCCGAACAAAGACTCCACTTTTCACACCGCTATTGGTATTACTCCCGACGCGCCCATATATTTTTCGGGTTCATCTATTTTTATTTATTATCTAATACGTTTATACAATTGGATTAAACAATTCATATATTTTTAAAATGAAAAAATAAAAAAAATATTTTTATTTATATTTAATTACCAAGATGTCTAGTATCACTTACTAAATCCTGACCACTTGTTCGTTATTTATTGATCTATTACTATTGTATTCTGTCCAAATTCATCTAGAAATTCTATTGACGTAGCAGTATCTGGAATTACTTCATATTTTAATGCCTTTTTATAAGGATCATAAATTTATTAGAATAAATAGTATTCTGCATTCTATATTGTTTTTGACATGTTCTTCAAGATCTTGTTTGCATCATGTAACAATTCTTTGATTATCTCTTTTACACTTTTTACATCGTGAAGAAGACGTACTCCTTGACCCGCCAATAAAGGATAATAATCATAATTATTTTGTTTTTTTGCTTCTTGATATATGTCGTCGGCTAAATCCCATTGTGTAGACCATTCAAGTGGTTGATGTTTCGAAGCCAGAAATTTATCTACATATTTGTTTCTTACAGTACGTGCTGGACGACCAGAAAAAATATCTGTTATAATACTGTCTGTTTCTTTTGATTTTAGCAAATATTTTTGATAATTGGGAAAAATTGGACATTCTTTTGATAATAAAAAACGAGTACCAATTACTACACCTGATGCTCCTAGACTTAATGATGCAACTAATCCTCTTCCATCCATTATTCCTCCTGCTGCAATTACCAAAATTTTTGTATGATTTTCTTTATTGAATTTATTAATTGCATCAACAACTTGTGGTACTAGTACAAATGTACCTATCAATGGTAATTGTTTATTATTTCTAATATCGAAAGTAGAACGATGACCTCCTGCTTCTGAGCCTTGAGCCATTACTATATCCACACCACATTTGGTTACAGATAAAGCTTCATCAACAGTGGTTATCATAGAAATTATTTTAGTATTATTGGAATCTTGTATTTTTTTAATGTATTTGCTTGGATCGCCTAAACCAAAACTTATTACAGGCACTTTTTCTTTCAAAATAATATCTATCTTATCTTCAATTTCTAATTCAGAATATTCATTTATATTTTCTATATTTAGATCTTTTCTTGGTTCAAGACTCAATTCGTTTCTAAATGTATTCAAATATTTTTGCATGGAATGTATATCTTTTCTGTCATTTTTTCTATTTTCGTTTTTCGCCAATAATAAATTAATTCCAAAAGGTTTTTCTGTCATTTTCTTTATTCTTTTTATATCCTTGTGTAATTTTTCTTTTGTAATTGATTCAGCTCCTAATATTCCCAAACCTCCAGCATTGGAAACAGCTGCAACTAATTTCGGATTAGTTAATCCAGACATACCAGCTAAAATTATTGGATAGTTAATTTTAAGTAGACTGCATAATTTATTATTATTAAATTTCATTAATAATACCATATTACTTGAAAAATTATTTTAAGATAATGCTAACAAACAATTTTATTAACTACTTATTATTCATTTAAAATATATTACATTATTTCTAAAGTAACAGCAATTTTTTAAAACCATTTTTAAATATCATTTACGCATTATAAGACTCCTCTTTTCGTACATCCATCGGTGTTTCTCCAGACTGGCACATGGTTTTCTAGGATTCATCATTTTACCAATAAATATTCTATAGGTTTGTTTTTAATTAAATTAAGAATTAATATTTATTTTGAAATAATAACTTTTGAACCGAATAAATTAAAATATTTGACACATTTTTAATTTTATTTTCAAACATGTTATTGTTGTCCAAAATCATTTCCTGTATCCAAATCCATCACTTAAGTATTTTGTCCAATCTCTTTAGGTAAATCCATAGAAGTAGCATTATCTGGAGTTATTTCATATTTTAATGGTTTTTTATCAGAACCATAATCAGGATCAAATAATTCTATTATTGCAATATCTTGCTTTTGTCCTTCATTTTGATATACAATTAATACTTTATTAGGAAGATCAACTGCAAAACTATCTTCTCCTGCTGACCAATTAACTATAAAATCTAAAGTACTTGTTGATTTTATTATTGATTTTACTATTCAATCCGGTCTATCTAAGAATAATATTGTCTTGTCTGAAACATTATTCAATTCCAATTCATGGGAAGTTAAATTAATTTCAGATATTGAACCTGACCGGGCACGTTGTATAACAAAGAATTTCACCGGTTCATCGGAGGCAATAGTCTTTTCTGGTTGTTGTCCATACAATATATATTATTTGTATCACAAAGTAAGAAAAAATTCCTACAATTATGTATGCTGAATTTTTTCATTAATAATCTTACAAGAGAAGACTTTTTAATATATTCTAATTTAATATAAATATAAAAAGAAGAATTAGATACTACTATTTATGTTAGGTGATTTAATATACGAAGGAAAATTTAGACTAACAGGTTCAAGAGTATTAGATTCAGAAGAAAACAAAATCGAACATAATTTTACAGAAGAAGGGAGATTCAAAGATATTCCTATTACAATGTTAGGAACTTTTTGGACTGTTTCTGTAGGTAAGAATATAGTTTATGGAGAAGGCCAACATGTAATAACTACCAAAGATGGTGAAGATACTGCTACTTTTAGGGGATATGGTATAGGAAGAGTTAACACACAATCAACAAGTACTAGTTATCGTGGATCATTCTTTTATAAAACATCTTCAAATGACAAACTTGCTTTTCTAAACAACTTGGTGGGAATATTTGAAGCAGAAATAAATGAATCAGGTAATGGCATTGTAAAAGTTTGGGAATGGAAATAATTTTTATTTTTTCTCTATTTTTGCTATAATGGTTAAAAGATGAAAATTTAAACATTTTATATTTTGGAGGTTTAACTAAAAAAACTTGTCCTAATCAATTTTCTATAATAGAGAATTACTACATTAAACTGCTATTGGTATTACTGCCTCTTGAAATATTTTCTAAAATCCAACTTTTTGTTTATATTTAATATAAGTTTTTAATAATAAAAGCTAAATATATGATAATAGAATTCGTACACAAATAGTTCTATTATCAATAGAGAATACTAAAATCATCTTTCTACCTCTACCATCACAAATTCTTTATTCTTAATAAAGTAACATTATTATTCTTCAAACTATTTGAAAATATTGTGAAAAATTATATTTATTACTTTGTAGTTACAGGAATTTTTTCTTTTTTTGTTGTAATTATGAATTTTGAATATGCTAATGGAGAAACTCCATTTACTGTTATAAACGATACGATTAACACAATTAATGAATTAGAACCTTTTTATATTGCTGAATCGGTAGAATGCATTGATTCAAAACAAATACAATCAAATCCCTATATAGTTTTTCAAGATAAATGCATAGAGAAAGGAACAATAAAAGGAATAGGACAAATTATCAATCATGAAACTTTTGTAAATACAATTATAGAAAATAAAACAGTATTTGGTCAAGGAAAAGGAATAATTTACACAGAAGATAATCAATCGTCAATAGGTTGGCAATCTTATGATGCAAATTTATTAAAAGGAGGCTATTCTGGACATAAGGGTATAATATTTTTTAATTCTACCACAGATAACAAATTTGAATTTCTTAATAATACTGTAGGAGTATATGAAAGTGATTCCGATCCTCTTAGGGCAATTTGGCTGTGGAAATGAAATCAATATTGTATATAATTTAGTTTTTATAAACTAAAGAATTAATACTTTATTTCAAAAAATCAAATATTTTATTGAATTATAAATTGGACTCCTTTTAGTACCGCTATCGGTTTTACTCCCAAAGGAGACGAGAATTTTTATATTCATTCATTTTATTCAAAAATATTAGATAATTTGTATCTCAATTCTAATTGAAAAGAAATAGTATTTCATAATAATGAATTCAGTTACAATTGTAGGAGAATGTGTTCATAATGGTTGTAAAATAAGCGTGTCAGCTTAAAATTATATATCATTTCTGAGTAATGCAATGACAGAATGCTTTCTGTCATATAGTCAAATTAATCTAATATTTATTTTATTTAGTAACTACTATAGAAGATTAAATATCAAAGTCAAACATATCTTTATTCAAGCATAAATTCTTGTTTGTTGTATCTATGACCGTTAATCAGTAATTGAATTATATGTATTCCAGGATAATGTTTTCTTGTGGTCATCTGTTTAAATGAATGTTTTTTTCTAATTTTTATTAATTGATCTTTTTTACATGTTTTGACTGTTAATTTAAACACTTTTTCAGAGTGTTTACCATTGGATTTGATAAAATGGATTATATAATCAATCATTAATAGTTGATTATATTTAGACAAGAATTCTATTTGTATAATCATGTTTTCACCAATTTTAATATTTTCTTTATCTAGATCTATCTTTGTATTTGATATATTTGGTTTAGTAAAATCCATTAATTCTAGTGCATCTATATTTCCATTTTTGAACAAAGTTCGTAGAGCATGATTAATTATCCAGAATCTTTCTTTTGAGGCATCTTTTTTCCATCTCTTTAATGTTTTAATAATAATTTTTGGATTATCTTTCGAGATATCATTTAAGTTGTTTGCAACGGATCTTCTAACATACTGTTCTTGATCATCTTTTAATAATTCTAGCAAATTGATTATTGGTTTTGGGTCTTTTCTATAATCTTCTAATCTAGAGCAGAGAGGTAGTCTAGTTCTTGTACCCTCAGATACTAATCGTCTAACATGTACATTTTCATCCTTTGCCCATTCTTTTAGTAGTTTCAAGGTTTTATCTGGATATTTTTTAATAAATGGTCTAATGGCATTTTCTGAAGAAAAACGTTTAGTCATTTCATAAAGAGAATTCATCGACAAATCATAATATTCTAAACCATTTTCAGATATGAATTCTGAAAGTGGAATAATAATAAATCTATTCCAGTCAGTTTTTCCAGGTTCAATAGAAAGTTCAGGTTCTAATGATTTAACTAATATGTTTGCTGCTTTTTCAAAATCATTTGGAAGAAATTTTTCTAGATTTTTTTTAATTAATTCAGATCTTTCGCCGAAATTAAGATTACTAATATTGGAATTAATAGAATTACAAAAACCATTGTCATCAAATTCAAGATATTCATTTTTTATCCTATTTGCTAATCTTCTAACTACCATGAAATTGTAAACATTTCTTAATTGAAATTTTTCTTTCATTTTTTAACTAATTCAAAATATAATATAGTTTATACTTTTCTAACTAAATATTTGAAAGAATTTTGTTCTATTGAATATACATAAAAATCTTATTCTGATATTTATTTACTTGTAATTATTGTAAAACACTTCTTTTTTTACTGCCATTGTAAGAAGATAATCTAGTTTCAATATGTTATCACAAATGAAAAGTTCTATTGATTTAAAATCTCTTATGTCTTTTACTTCCTTACTATCAAGAGATTGTACAGTGTTCAGTACAGAATATCGAGTACTTTGCCAATAATGATTTGGACTTAACACAGGAACGTTAGTAACTCCTCGTTCAAAATGTTTTCTAAACTCATTATAATTAATATGTCTTATTAAATATTTATTGCTTTGTTGATTAGTTAACATTGTTAGTTTACACTGTTAAGTTAATCTTTAAAATAACTTTATATCATAATAAATTATGTCGAAAACAAAAAATAATTATCGACTAGTTACATCTGGATTAATAGCGGTATTGGTTGCAGCACTAGGAACTTACAACATAGCCCAAAATTCAGTAATAGCTCAAGAAATGGTTCAAAATAACATGTCAAATATGGCACAAAATAATATGAATTTTAGTAGTAGTATCAATGTAGATGAAATTTTGAAAGAATCATTAAAATCAAAGATTACTATTACTTTAAGTGAAGCCATTTCTATTGCTGAAACTAATATTGGTGAAGGCTCATTTGCAAAAGAAGCATCTTTGGATAAAAAACATGGTTACTTAGTATACAAAGTAAAAGTTCTTGATGCTGAGAATCAAAAACATAAGGTGATTGTAGATCCTGGAACTGGAGAAGTACTCAAATCAAAAAAGATAGATTATGAATATGGAGAAAAAAAATATGGTTACAAACACGGTGACAAATATAAAAAAGATAGATGGTCACAATAAAATATGAAAAATAATATATAAACTACATTTTTTCCTTATTTTTTCCTTATTTTCAGTTTTTTAGATATAAATTTTTTAATTATAGTATTGTAAATGAGTTGAAAAATAAAATGAAAAGATACAAAACCTAGTTGATGATTATAAGTAAATTTATTTAAAATTAAATGTCTCAAATGCTTAATTAAAATATAGGTATTATTATATAGAAAGAGAAAATAAAATGAGACTAAGGAAAAGAAAGAAAAAAGATTCTCATCATGATGACCTTAACCTGATAAAAATTGATTTTTCTCTGAAAAGAGAAGTGTTGTATGTTGTAGTAGGCGCAATAATCGGTGGCATATTAATGAGTTTTCCAAGACTTATTTTAGATTTTATCAGTGGCAGTCAATCATCATATACATCGTGGATTATATTTGGTCATGTTATTGGTGTATATTCAGACTACGCTGCTATTGCAGGATTTATAATCCATTTAATTACAGCTATTTCTATCGGTATAGCTACAGGAATTTTTTTGTACAAGACAAATATTTTGAATATAAGTAAACCCGTAAATGGACTTTTGTACGGGTTATTTGCAGGATTAATAATATTTGTTGTATGGGCTATTCCAATTAATGAATTTATTTTAATTCCAGAAAATATTAGAACAATTAAAGATATTGATCCATCATTATCAGAACAAGAAGCATCTGAACAAATTCAAAAAAATAAATTAAATATTTTTCTAAATTCATTATTTTTAAATCTAGAATATGGAATTACTGTTGGCGTTGTATCCTCTATTTTATCAATAAAATTTGGTACAAAATACAAATGCAATTTATGTAATGTGTCATTTTCTAGAATAGATATTATCAAAAAACATTTACTACTAGTTCATAACAAACAACCAATAAAGCAAAAGAAAGTTGTAATATTGGGAGGCGGGTTTGCAGGAATACAAGTTCTAAACAAGTTACAAAAAACATTTCAAAACGATATAAGAATCGATATAACTATTTTAAGTAAAGATAATTTTTTCGTTTTCACTCCTATGTTACATGAAGTTTCATCTGGTATGATAGAAACAAGGCATGTCGCAGCACCATTGAGATCATTCTGCAAAAGAGCCAGATTTTTAGAAGCAGAAATTAAATCTATAGATTTGTCAAATAAGACAATTGAATTTACAAATAATCTTTTTGAAAATAAATTCACTAATAGTTATCATGATAATGATAATAACACTAATCATTTATACCCCAAATCTCTGGATTATGATTATCTGGTTATAGCTTTAGGAAGTAATACAAATTTCTTCGGAAACAAAAAACTAGAAGAAACATCATTTACTATGAAAAATCTTTATGATGCATTTTATGTGAGAAGCCATATTATTGATACATTAGAACAGACAGATATGTTGTTATATGAAGAAAAAAAAGAAGCAATTACAAATAAGGACTCACAAAACAGTCATTATCCTGGAAACAAATTAAAAAATATTCTAACGAGTTTAACTACCTATGTAGTCGTAGGTGGTGGTTTTGCAGGTGTTGAAACTGTTGGAGAAATAAATTCTTTCATAAGAGAATTAATTCGTACTCATTATCAAAACATAGATGAAAGTGATATTCGGATAATTTTGATTAATTCTGGTTCTAGAATATTGCCAGAGATGGACGAAAAACTCGCTGATTTCGCGTTACAAGAATTGAAAAAAGAAAAAGTCGAAGTCATTTTAAATGATAAAGTTATTGACGTTAAAACAATATCTGAATATAATGATCATCAAGAAGAGGATTTAGAAAAATATCAAACAAATTCTAGCAGTAGAAGAATTTCTAAAAAAATTATATTAAAAAACAATACTGAAATTATATGTGATACACTTATTTGGACAGCTGGAGTAGTACCAGAAAAAACAGTTATAGATATTTCATGTGATCATGATAAGAGTGGTAAAGTCATAACTGATAAGTATCTACAAGTAAAAGACCATTCTGATGTTTATGCGATAGGTGACTGTGCAGCCACAACAGATTCTATTACGGGAAAATTATATCCCCCAACTGCACAACATGCTATACGTCAAGGACAAATTGCAGCTGATAATATAATATTATCAATAAAAAATGAATTGAAATTAAGAGAAAATAAAGAAGACGTACAAATTAAAAAAATAATAAAGAAAAAAGAATTTTCATATAAAACTAGAGGAATAATGGCTACAATAGGTAAAAGAAATGGGGTTGCAATGATTTTTGGACATTCTATAAAAGGAATTATAGCTTGGGGCATATGGAGATATTTTTACTTGACGCATTTACCTACTCTTGAAAACAAAATACGAGTTACAATTGATTGGACAATAGATATGATCTTTGGACGAAATATAACAAGATTAAAATCACCAATAGAAACAACATACGTAACTTCTCAAAGTATGGATAAATAACCAATATAATAAAATAATGAGAAAGATGCATGCCAACTGAAATATTAATATTAAAATGCAAAGAATGTGATTCAGATGGGCTAGACAGAAAAAGAAGGAAAATTGTATTATATGATATATTTATAACTAAAAATTATATTGAAAATCAAGAAGTTGAGAGAAATAGATAAAAATTCTTTTGTTAGATATTGAAAAATAACAAAAATAAACTCATTTTCACTCCATTTTACTAAACAATAACTAAACTCTTCTTTTCGCACCGCTATCGGTATTGATCTAAATATGGTCAATGATTATTAGATTTTTATATTAAGAAATATCTTTGAAAATTTCTGCTCTATAATTTTCTAAAATGGATGCTGGCAATTGAAAATTTTTATCATTAGAAATATTTGATAACAGTTCTTCATTGGTTAATATCACTTTAAAAATATCTTTATCTGTAATTATTCCAACCAATTTTCTTTCTCTATTAACAACTGGAAGTCTACGAAAATTATTGGTTTGCATTGCTTGTAATGCATCTTTTAGCGAGTTCATTTCATAAAGGGTAATTATTGGTTTACTCATTATATTATGAACTTCTGTTCTGATATTCGAATTTTCAGAATCCATATTACAAACAATATCTCTCTCTGTAACCATACCAACAGGATCGCCGTTTTCGTTTATGGCTATTATACTTCCTATGTTACTTTCTTTCATTATTTTGCAAACTGTATACAAAGGTTCGTTAGATTCAATTGTTTTCACATTTTTACTCATGTAATCAGAAACAGATATGGTTTCTAAACTCATTGAAATTAGTCTATAATTGTACCTTAATAACTTTTCATGATGCATCATTACTATCACCTATTCTCTTGCATATTGTAAATATAGTTTAATTAGTACTGATGACGCAAAAAATTTTCAATATTAATTTATTTAAATGATTTTTTGAATAAATTGTTTGAAATTTTATTAATGTAGTAGTAACAAATATCATCATCATCATCATCATCATCGATGAAAATGAGACATCAAAAGTAATTATATTTTTAATTTAATTCATTGCTATTTTGCTTACAAAAATATCTGATATTAACAATTTAGGGTCGTGTTAAGATAAGTAGTAACAGCTACAGCTGAGAATATTCTAAATATTATATGGAAATTAAATTTGAAAGAAATAGAACACCTAATTAGTTGTAATGTATTCATTATCTATAATTCCTTGGTTTAAGTTTACGTTATAATTAAAAAGTGCTAATGATATTTCCAAATGAGAAAAGTCATGTATCTATAGAACTAAAGATTTGATTAATTTCAGATCTTAACCTAGAAGAATTTTTGCATTCATATTTGATGAAACAATGATTTAGATAGGAAATGAAAATTGTTGGTCGTGGATTTGTATGGAACCAGTACGTAAATCTGTTATTGGAATACATATTTCAAAAGGTTGAAACATGTTTGTCAGAAAATTTCATTAAATTAATTGAAAAGTATAGAAAACATGTTGTATATTCTGATGGTGATACATGGACCCACAAGCATACGACTTTTTAGAATTAAAACATAGATTACATTCATCATTTGAGAAAAGTCTGATTGAAAGAGTAATGCAGTATTTTAAAGATAGAACAGAATGTTTTAATGACTATTATCCTTGTATAAATAATAATCGTAATCTGGTGCATGTATATAATTGGATTACGTTATTCATAGCTTTTTACAACAATAAGATAAAAAATATATTTTCATTTATCAAAGGGGTGAATTTATCTTATGCAGCGTTGAAACTAATTCAATAAAACATCTCTAATTTGTAATCCTCTTAAATCGAGATATTTTTAAAATAAATATTTTATTCTTTAATTCATAACATTACACAATTATTTCATTTTTTAATAAAATTGATTTTGCAGTGAATGTTTATGTACACTTAGTAATAATAAAGATATTAATTGATTTTGCAGTGAATGTTTATGTACACATAATAGTTATACATATATTTTATTAGATATAAGTAATGAAAAATTTAAGCAAAATAAATATATCTATACTATTTGTTATGACAGTTCTAACAATTCAATTTTCTACAACTGAAATCTTCGCACAATCTGGCAGTATGGCAACGTTACAAAATATTGGTGCTACTTATGCTGTTAGTATAGTTCCTGGAGCTGCTCAAAAAGATAGTACTTATCATTATTATCCTCCACAAATTGCAGTTCCTTTAGCAACTACTGTGGCCTGGTTTAACAATGACTTTGGACAACCTCATACCGTAACCAGTGGAGAACCAGGAGCTCCAGATAAGGGTTCAATTTTTAATTCAGGAATAATGCCTGCAACAGCTAACTCATTCTTCCAATATACTTTTGACGAACCTGGGGAATATGTTTATCATTGTATTATTCATCCCTGGAGAGTAGCTTTGGTATCAACAAGCGATATTATATTTACTGGTAAAAGTTTTGATATCGGTTTAGGCGGAGGTGAAATATGGGATATTTCTAATAATCCACGAGTATTGTTGGATCTTAATCCAAAGACTGTACCCATAGATGGAAGTACTTTACTTACCTATAATGTAACTATCAACGAACCTGAAAACGATAATAAAAAGTTGTTTTCACATATTTTCAATACTTTTGGTGAAAATCTTCCACTCGAATTAGTTTCTACAGTCACCAACGAAACAACTGTATATGGACCAGATTTTAGCGCTACAGGAGCTTACCACCTTCAATCAGATTTCAAAAAAGATTCATCCTATCCAATGACTGTAGAAATAGTAGCGGTTGATGGCAAACCAGTAGATTTTCCAATAAAGGCTTCGTTTGATATAAAAACGAGTTAAATTATTCATTTTTCAATATTTTTTAATTAGTGTAGTTATTTAGATACTTATTATTCAAGTAATATTTATAAATTCTTTATTATATTTTCAACCATCAAGTAAACATAAGCATATTATTATGGTTTTAATTCAATAAAGGTATTTGAGATCTAATTTCCTCAAATATAAAACTTGACTCTTTCTCATTGCTATCAAAATCTACTCCCCACTAGCACAAAGATTTCTAGGGTTCATTTATTTTTGAATCTTGACGATCACCATCTTTCATGCATTTTATTTTTATATGAGCGGTGCTAAAGAACAACATCAAAAATCAAGTTATAATTCATATCCTATATTGAAGCAATTTATATTATAGTATTATTGATGTACGAAATTAGATCGACCTGTTTTATCGTTTCATATCACAAGATAAAAATATAGCCATTTATCTGTGATTTATCTTAATCCACTCGGTATGTCCCCCCTGAATGCTTGGCTTTCATCTATCATTAAAGTAAACTTTCCTAATTCATTTGGTAAATTAATAGAAGTAGCATTATTTGACCTTACATCATACTTTAATACCTTTTTATCAGAATCATATACTGGAGTAAACAATTCTATAATTGTAACGCCCTGTACTTCTTGTTCATCTACAATAATGACAGCATTTGGTGCATCAGTAGCAAAACTATCCTAATCCGTAGACCAATTATCTATAAAACCTGCTGTACTTACAGATTTTACAATTCTATCCGGTCTATCTGAAAACAATATTGTCTTGTCTGACACATCATTTAATTCGAGATAATAAACAGTTTCATTAATCTCTGAAATCGAGCCTGATTGTGCATGCTGTATTGCAAAGAATTTTGGTTGCTATGAAGTATTTGTATTTTCTTCTTGTGCATAAACTATTGGAGATATGTTTCAATAACAAGAATTGAGAATGTTTAAAGTACTATCGCCAAAGTTAAATTATTCTTCATTAATCAGATGTATGTATAAGAAGATTATTTAATTCTATTATTATAATCGTTGATTAGATAACTGGATTCGTGCAAAAATGTACCGCAACCCGAAGCACGAATTGTATAAATGTTACTAATTAAATAGAACTCTAACAAGAAATATATGTTGAAAACAATATTTAAAGATAAATCTTTTTTTTTGAATTGAATTAAAACCATTTTTAAATTATAATTCACTATTTTTAAAATACAATAAAATCCTTATACTAAAAATCTAAGAAATATATTTACAAATAAGATGTTATTTTATAAAGAAAAACAAAAGGTTCATTAAATATTATCTATGTAATAGCGTATATGACGAAAAAATTTTTCTTTAGTTTTTTTACCATAATTTCACTTTTGCTTTTGATAAACTCTGAAAACATAGTATCCATTAGCAGTGAAGAAAATTCTAATAGTAATA
>JBNAIF010000197.1:0-20037 GCA_050043595.1 Nitrososphaeraceae archaeon
TTTTAATGCTCTGATGAACTCTGGTCCAGAACCGTCAACCCATATCTTAACCGGCTTATATCTATGAATAAGATCTAGTGCTTCAGATATTGCAGTATTGAAATCTGTTCTTTCAAGTTCATTGCAATATACTACTTCTATTAGGTCACCAGTCTTACTTGTTCCATCTTGTACAAGTTCAGGATGTTGTACAAGTCTAGTAACACAAAATGCAAACTTAGATGACCCCCAACCAGGATCAATACCTAGACTATAGTCAGCATTTCTAAAAGATTCTATGTTGTTAGGATCATATTTTATTTGTGTACAATAATCTATCTTTTCTGGTAGGAAACAATTTCCTAGTCCATATCCATATACTAGATTATATTCTCTTTCAAAACTAGGACTTTTCTTTGCGTTCTCTATTTCCTTGAAAGAATATATTTTACCAAGACCAACAGTATAATCCAAGAATATCTTTTTGTATATTGAATTCATGTCTAATTCTATCTGTTCAAATAATCCTCCTGGAGCATTTGGGGTAGAAACCATGACTATGACAGGATCACTTTTTGCGATATAACGATGACTTACATCTATTACGTTTTGTTGTTCTCCTATTCTGAAAAAATCTGCCTCATCAATAAAAATGAATTTTACATCTGTCAATGATCGCATAGAATCCAAATGATTGGAAGGAAATGCCTCAATAGTACAACCATTTAATTCAAGTACTGTCTCTTTAGATGAAAATACAATACCGAGTTTATTTTCAAATAATTGTTTTAATCTTTTAATAAGTTTTTTACTGATATCAATATTTGGTCCAGTAACAATACACATTTGCGTATTTTGATAAGTATCATCTCTTAAACAAAGCCAACCCATATATCTAAGAAAGAATTCCGTAATTCCTAACCCTGTGGCTTTCTTAATCCACAAGTATTTACTTCGTATTTGAGAATCTAAAGGATTTAAGATATCAAATATACTTTGTTGATAGTCAAATAATGGTTTCTCTAGTCCGTCTTTAGTTGGTAATCCACAGGCATGAGAAAAACAGCAATTACCTTTAGTTTCTATATCTAATTTTTTATGTTCTTTAGTATCCCATATCCAGAAAGGCAAACCTTTCAACATTTCTAAATTCTTAGAATGTATTGTTGAAAGTTGATCCTTCTTCTGATTTGATACTAATATTTTTTTCAACTCTTTGAGAGTTATTTTCCTTTTTCTCCTCCTTCTTAATTTCTCTAGAATTAACAATTATCTTGTTCTTTGAATTTTCTACAAATTGCATTACATCACTTATAACACCAGAATTGGTCAATAAATCTAGTTTCTGTGAATAACATTCTTTTGCAAGTGATAATGCTTGAATCTTTAGTTTTTTATCTTCTTTAGCAGTGTTTGAAAGTTCCCATGATTCCTTTAAAATAGATGAAATTCCTATCAAACATTTTTCATATTCTTCTGGCAGTTTTTCATCTACGTATTTTTTTATGTTCTCTTTAGATTGTTGCCTAAGGAATGAAATATCTTTGTTAACAGTACCTAAACTAACTTGAATTTCTTTTGCTATATCTCTTTGACTATAACCTTTAGATGAAAGTAACTGTACTTTATCTCTCCTCCATTCTATTATTTCCTGTTTATTCTTTGAGTTCAAATGTTCATGATTCTCCTTCAGTAAATTGATGACTGTTCATTTTCTTCTTCCTATTATTCTTACAGGGATGAATTTTCATGTAATGAATATCTCCAAAATCAGTGCAATTGTCACAAATCCAGTTATCAGAGTGTGGATATCTACGATGTATAGATAATTTTTGTTCTTGTTAATTGTGTGACGGGTGTGACGGCTGTGAGGGGTGTGAGGGCTTTCTAGAGTGCGTGTCATTATTTTCTTTTATAAAATTTTCATTTTTTTGAGTAAAATCATGTTTATTTTTGAATGAATTTTCATATTTTTTAGTATCTAAGTCATCGTTGGAAGTAGTAACGCACCTTCTAGAGCCGTCACCGCCTTCATAGCCGTCACCGCCGTCACCAATACCGTTATTGTTATTATCTTCTATCTTATCACTTGCATCAATTTCAACATCTTTTCCTAATTCACTTTCACCATACATAGATTCGAATTTTTCTAATTTTTCTACATCAAAAATTAAAACACTGCCATATTTCGTCTTGCTAATACCTGCTCCAAATGCATCTTTGATTTGAATAGATAAGAAATTATTGTAAAAAGTTCCGTAATCTACAGTTTCGTATTTGTTCTTCTCATTTTCATTATAGTATCCTTCTATTCCTCCACCAATAATGTATTTCCAGATATCCGAATAGAATAATTCTACTCTTTTGATATTCTTTTCATATAATTCGGCAAAATCAACAGTATTCATTTTATCAAATATTAATTGCTTAATTATAGGATATAATACTGCTTCTCTACTATTTGATTTCCTTTCTTTTCTTTGTTTTACAAATATTTTTAAAGTATCGATTATTTCTGTTAATGCGTCTGTCTTGTAGAATATTTGAAGCAATGGTTTGCATAGTTCGTTATCCCTATTTTTTAGACCTGTCTCAATATCTGGTAATTCATCAGTATAATGTACTAAACGATAACATAACATTAACTTTCTAAAATTTAATAGTTCTTGATACAATTCTTGCAATTTTATATTCTTACTTAAATTTTCACTTACTACTTCTTTTATGGAATATCTGACTTTTCCAGGCCTGCAAGGTGATGTAAATGTTCTATCCACCAAGCCTTTTGCTTTTAGTTCACGTAATGATTTTTCTGCTAATATCATCTTGTAACAAAAAGTTTTAAACCAATTTTGATTTTGATTTCTAGAATTCATGTTTATTTTAGGAATCTTACCGTTGTATTCGTATCCAGATTTTAATATTTTGACTTTAATTGGATCTTCGCTTATAGAATCTCCTTCATCTTCTACAATTACACATTGCCCAGGTTCATCATTACCTAGAACTCTATAGTAGTTGGCTCCACTTATTGCTGTACCTTTTACAACTCTGTAGCCAGTATATTCAAAAGTGTAACCTATACTGCTTTTTCCAACATCATTTGTTCCTATAAATTCAGTATAATGAGTTGTTGGAAATAAGTCTTGAAAATATGTCCAGATAGAATCTGCTGCTAATAATGTAATGATATGAGAATCTTGATCTACATATTTTGAGAAAATAGACTTACTTCTAGAGTATAATTTATCTAAAGTGATATTTTTTGCTTCTTTAATGAATTGTTCTAATTCATCTTTAGATTTGAATTCATATGGTCTATACGGATATTCTTGTCTTTCTGCAGGTCTTAAAATCCTTGTATTCTCTTCAATATTTTCTATTATTTCAACTGTATCAAAATATTTGTTATATTTTACAAAAAATGGTATTCCATTTATTATTACTGCTTCATGTAATAGATCCTGTCCATATTTGGAATACTTATATGCTAATATTTCTGACTTACGCTTCTCTTCTTTCTTCTCTAAATCAGAAGAGTTTTTTTGTTTACTATTACCATTATATTTTTCAACATCTGAAATTTCATACATTGAATGACCAAATACATCTTTATGAAGTTGTTTAGCATAGTCGTTATCAGTTTCTAATTCTGAATTATTGTCATCTTCAAAGTGAGTCAAACAAATACCCTCCTAGTGATAAGCAAAGTTTCTTCCTGAGGTTTCTTAAAATATGACTCTAGAAAGGCACAAAACCAGCAATGACAACATTTTAGTTTAGACTTAAGCAGCATTAATGTAATAAACCTCTTGCTATAGTGTGGTCATTATAATAAGGCCGACCACTCCAGCCATACCGTACTGCTATTGATGCTTTGAGCATGCGATTACCGAGAAGTTCATAATTTAAGTTTCTGCAGATAAACGGTATGTCAGTTGTTATTTTTGTTCGTAATTGTTCTCTGACTTGTTTGTCTAAGATAGATCTGTCTTTGCCATTGTATTTATTTTGTGATAATATGACTAGAGTTTTTACAGTAGGACCTAGTTCGAAACACTTTTCTACCAGAATAGTATAATCATTAGATTGGGAACTAAATACTTCATCATTATTCATTTTTTTTTACTTTGATGGCGTCTCCAAGCCTTTTTGAGAATCCTGAGATTCAAAAATTTTCTCCATTAGGAAACGGAGATATCTAACATCTTTGGATTTTGTTTCAGTGCTATTCCGCATCAATTCTTATTTTTGTGTGGGAACTCCGGATCCCTCTGGCCTCTCGTTCTGTTCCAGTATTCTGGACAAAACAGAGTCTACCGTTTCACCAAACTTACCATGTGTAGCCAATCTTTCGTAGTTTGAAGTCGAAATTCTTACTACTTTGGATTTTTTTATTAAATTATTCATAGTAACAATCTGACTTGCGTAACATTTAAAACAGTCATAAAGTAGGCATATATATATACTAATGAGATTGGATGCCAAAGATAATATTGAAAATATAAGAATAAAAATAACAGATAGTAAAGAACCTTTAACACAAAACCGAATTTGTAAATTAACTCGTTTGAGTAGAGAAACGGTTAGAAACCATTTACCATATCTAATTGATAAAGGGATAGTTGTAAAAATTGAAGGAAAGCATCCAAGACATCCAAAATATAAAATTGCAGATAATATTGATCCACAATTATTTGAACTTGAATTATATGATAAAATCTTTGAACCAGGACAATTTAATAATATTTTTAATTTGCCAATAAATCACAAAAAATTAAATAAATTTATGGATATAAAAAAAGACTATGATACTTTGTTTAAAGATAAAGAATTGTATGATGAATTAAAACTATCTGAATTTGCCAATAAGATAGGTGCATATATTCTGTACATTTTCATTAACATTTTGATACCAAATAAATGGTCATTAAAATCAACTAAAGGATATAGTGCAAAAATAGAAATGAAAAAAAGTGATAAAGACATTCTGGTAGAAAGATGGATCAAAAATACTATTGATGTTAAATTTATGTTCGATCAATTCTGTAGTTTGGAATTTGTAAGCCGTGGTTTGAAACTATTGTATCCAGTAAATGAATCATATGATCAAATTCAAAATACTATAAAAACAATGATTATAAAAGACCTTAGCAAAAAAGATAAAGAACGATTTAAACATGATCCTGCTTTTCGAAATTCAATCAAAGTAAAAATAAGAGAATATGCAAAGAAGCAATATGATTATTTTCAAAATCGAAACAACTTAGACGATTATGATATGGCTGAAACAGAGCATAAATATCTTATGAAAATATTCAAAAGTGTTTATCCTGAGATATTTGAATGGCTTGAAAATAGGAAAAAGAGAAAGAGACAGTACTTGAGAGAAAGAAGAAGCATTAGACAACAATTGTATCTACAAGAACAAAAACTAGAACAAGAAACTGGAGATGATGAAAATACAAAAGAAACGATCAAATTGTTGAGAGAGAAATTATCTGATCTTAGAAGAAATAGAATTTATTATAATTGAAGTCAAAATGACTATATTAGACTTACTGAATTTCAAGGAGTATGGAAGGCAATAAAGAAGAAGATAGTAATTATCATGATTGTATATATGGTGTAGATCCTTGTGTGTTTAAGCACAAGGCTATATGCTAACAATATTTGAATTTATTTCTAATTTCAATTAACATTATACTATTGGTCTTTAGAGAAGTCGGAAGATTAGAAGAATAAAACCACTTCCTTATACTAACATTCTTACATAAACCTTAACTATCACTTTGACGATATATTATGTTACAACAACCAAATAATATCGCATCTCAGTAATGGTTGTAACATTAATTTCTAATCATAACTATTACTCTACAACCATTACTGTTCTGTTAAACTTTTTCTTTCATTATAACAAAATGCAATTTTAGTATAATAAGAAAGGTGATAATTGCGCTAGAGTTCAATGCAATCACTCAACTTTATTTACTATAATGGTATATCAAACACTTACTCAAGTAGTAGTCTAATCTCAGTAATGGTTGTAATATACTCTTTGCAACACTCATTACAACCATTGCTGTTATTTTTAGTACAATTTTCTTTCATCGTACTAAATCACATTTTCGTAAAACACAAACTTTAATGATTGCACTATAATTCAGTGTACTCAATTATCTTTATTTACTAGTGATATTGTTTATTCATACTTACTCCGTAAGCACTGATAATCGCAGTAATGGTTGTATTAACTAGTATTGCATATTACAACAACCATTACTGTTTAATATTAGAACAATTTTTTCATCAGTAAGATTATGTCGTAACTCTTATCAATCATTCTTATTATAGCACATTACATTCCCTCATGACATCTCGTCTCAGTAATGGTTGTAGCATTAATTCTATTCCTTTACAACCATTACTGGTTATTTTTAATCAAAATATTCATTTTTTATCATATTTCAGAGTAGAGTATTTAAACCAAATTTTGAAAAGACAACATTTTTAGTTCAAGTTTTTCTTGAATTAAATTGCATTATAGTTCAGTGCATTGACATTACTTATTAACCATATTTACTATAATCATATGCCAAGACAATAGACAACCGCAGTAATGGTTGTATTTATTGGCATTGTATTTTATTACAACCATTACTGTTTTATTCAACTTTTTCTTTAACTCTTACCGTCTTGTATATATAGTAATATGAGTTCAAGTTTTAATTTAACTGCTGTATATATAGCGTATACCACACACCAACAATAATATATTATCTAAATTTCTTTATTTTATAATGTCTAAGACTGAATCAAAAATGAGTTCTGTTAAAAGATATAAACTTAATAAAATGATAAATAAATTAACCAAAATTACAGGCCATGGTACGGAATTAGTTACTGTATACATTCCTCCAAAAAGACAAATTTATGATGTTATTTCTCAGTTAAAAGAAGAATCAGGCACTGCATCTAACATCAAATCGGATCTTACCAGAACTCATGTACAAGATGCACTTAGCAGAACAATCGAGCATTTAAAATTATATAAACAACCGCCAGAAAATGGATTAGCAATATTTTGTGGTGCTATTCCTACTGGAAAAGGAATTGGAACAGAAAAAATTGAAATTTATCCTATATCTCCTCCTAAACCAATTCAAATTAACCTTTATCGTTGTGACGATCATTTTTGGACGGATCATATTAAAGATATGATGAAAGACGATAAAGTAATAGGAATACTTTCTTTAGATACTCAAGAAGCTGGACTCGGTGTATTGACCGGTGATAGGTGGAAGGTTGTTCAAACCATGACCTCTGGAGTTGCTGGTAAACACAGACAAGGAGGCCAATCAGCTAGAAGATTTGAAAGATTACGTGATAACGAATTAAATGAATATTATCATCGTGTTGCAAATAATGCCCAAACTATTTTTATTAATGAATATAATGTCAAAGGTATCATAGTAGGTGGACCAGGACCTACTAAAGATTATTTTCTGCGTGAAGAATACTTAGATTACAGATTACAGAATAATGTAATCTCTGTTTTAGACGCCTCATATTCTGGAAGCGAAGGAGTGCGAGAACTTATTGATAAAATAAATGAACAGGGAATAATGTCCGAATATCGTCTTATGGAAGAAAAAAAACTAGTAAAAAGATTCATGAGTGAAATATATTCTGAAACTAATTTAGGTATTTATGGAATTTTCGATGTCATCAATTCTCTAAAAAATGGTATTGCAGGTACTGTTATTGTTACTGATGATATAACAAATGTGAGACTAACAATAAAATGTAAAAAATGTAATAATGTTCAAGAACGAATTGTTGATACAAATGAAATAGTGTCTACTAAACAAGATATATTGGCCAAACAATGTCCATCATGTCATGGGAATGATTTTGAAACAGAAGAAACTGATATAATTGAATATCTGGAAGAATTATCTGTAATGAGTGGTTGTTTGTTAGAAGTAATTTCTGGCAAAACTGAAGAAGGTTCTCAACTTAATAGTTTTGGAAAAATAGGTGCAATTTTAAGATTCAAACCATCTTATTAATTGAATACACGTTTATAATATATTAGATACTAATAGGTTTCATTCTCATAAATATAATTAAAAATATGGAAAATCATTAGAATACTTTGATTTAGATAATCCAAATCTATATTTTATACAAAATATCATTATGATTATTACTAAAAATATAGAGATAATTTGATCCGTTTCTGTTTTTGGATATGTATATCGACTTTTTTCTTCTCTTCTTTTATTTATTGTACTAATCGTAGACTTATATCTTTTACAAATACTTGCTAATATACATCTTGATTTCAATAAATCTTAATACCTTTATATAAGAACATGATTTTGGTATAATGGTTAAAATAATGTTTCCTCATTTCTACTACAGTAGAAGTCAAGTAATTTTATAATTATCTTTATAATTATTATCTTTAGGTTAAAATAACTATATAAAATTGGAATTTCATTTCATCTATTATGTATTTTGAAAACGAGAGAGAAAATTATCATGATTGTATTTATGAAATAGATCTTTATGTCAAGCAAACTATATGCTAATTAAATTCAACTTGATTATTTTTCTATTTAAAATAAATATTATTTCTTTACTTAAAATATACAACAAATCATATTTATCTAGCGTATTTTTTGCTTTATCACAACAATGCATAATAAATCAAATGTTAGTAATAGTGTTTTATAATGAAATGTAGGTATTTTACACAGTCATTACTTTTTTTATTCTACCATCTATTATACTAGCAATGAATTCAAACATATCTGAATTTCTACTTAGCAACATTGTATCTAGTATCTAAATACATGATTCTGACAGGCAAAAAAATAGAAGTATCAGGAAAACAAAAAGATAAGGTTATGACAGTAACGGTGGCATTCTGCTAATATTAGTAATTCAAAGTCTAATTTTTGATTTTTAAATCATATTTTAATATAATAATAAAAACCTTAATTGCACTATAGTTCAATGCATTCACTACTCTTTATTTATTATAATATTATACTACTTCTCACAGATATCCACTCAATGCAACATAAGTAATGGTTGTATATCAAAAGTGCATTGCATACAACCATTACTTTTAATCGAGATATCAGTTTTCACCATGCTTTTAGTATAGAATTTAAACATTTCAAAATATTGCAATTTTAGTTTAATTTTTTCTTTAACCAAACTTTTTTTGTATCTGTGCCATGAGTTCCACTTTTTTTAAACTATACTTGGCCGAAAATTATTTAACTAAAATCTGATATTTCAGCAATTTTAACTTGAGTATTGATACTATTCTTTATGACTTTGATAATATTTTACATTAAATATATTAATTATTTGTTCTTATAACTTTTAGTAAATAGATTTATGCATCTAACTAGAAAATCCTTGTTTATTATATTAATTTCTATTTTGGTAATAGAAAATTCTTTTATATTTTTTTCTAGCATAGAAGAAAAAGAACATCTTTCTCATCTTATCATAGTCATTAACTCTTTGATCGCTTTTATTGTTGCTATCTTTGTAACATTCCAAGAAAGCTTAGATAAAAGTTTTCATCTAAAGACAAGAATCTCTGTTACTTTAGGTCTTAGTTTTTGGTTTTTAGCGAATCTTTCATGGGCTATCTATAGTTTGGTTTTTGATGTAGTACCACCAATTCCATCTATAGGAGATGTCCTCTGGTTATCTGCGTATGGCTTTTTAGGATACCACTTATTCTTATCTTTTAAAAAATTTAGACACAAATTTAATAAAAAATTAATTGGAGCTGGAATAGTAGTCGGAATTACATTTTTGATCATAATGACTTTCTTTACTTTAAGCATCTCTACCTTGGAAAATTTCAGAGGAATCTCAATGTTTATAGTACTCTTGTTATATCCTGCATTGGCTGCATTGTTACTAGTTTTTTCTATTATTTTACAGATTGGTTTAAGAAAAGATTCTCATCATGCTGTTCCCTGGATGTGTGATTCATTAGGAACACTAGCAATAGTTATTGCAGATAGTTGGTTTGTTATTGTAGTATTAACTCAAAATGTAGCTGATCTTTGGTTATCTGCAATTTTTATCAATGCACATTATCTTATTATGACTGGTGGGTTGATTTGGTATTCTCGATATTTAACTACTAAACATGAGACTGGAATTATGACTAAATGCTATAGGACACTACACAAAAGGAAGATCATGAGTATTACAATTATTTCCGTATTTGCATTTAGTGTTATTTTTACTATTCCAAACCCCTTAAATCCTTTACAAAACTATTCACATAATGAGCATGAAAGAGAAATTGGAATAGTATATGCAAGTACCGAAATTGAAGAAATTCCTATTGGCGTGTTGTTGCCAATTACAGGTACATTATCATCTCTTGGAGAATCTGGTTACAATATCTTGAAAATCACGGTTAAAGATATTAATAATTATTTAAATGATACAAATTCAAAATATCGTATAAAATTAATAATAGAAAATACGAATACAAGTCCTGATGAAGCATTAAAAAAAATCAAGTTACTAAAAGAACAATACAATATAAACACAGTGATAGGTCCTGCTAGTAGCTCTGAGCTTATGGCTGTAAGAGATTATGCAAATCAAAATGATATATTAGTAATAGGATTTGCAAGCACATCCCCTTCATTATCAGTTCCTGATGATAATATTTTTAGAATAGTACCAGATGACACAAATCAAGCTAAATCTATGTCTGAAAAAATGTGGAATGATGGAATCAAAGTAATTATCCCAATATATAGATCAGATGTTTATGGAAATGACTTGCTTAATTTTACTAAAACAAATTTCCAAAATCTTGGCGGACTAGTGGACGAAGGAATAAAATATGATCCTCCTATTGGCCAGTTTGCAGCAAGTTTAAACAGAATTAACTATGTTTTCTGGGGACAAGAATTAATAGCATTAAATTCTAAAGTAGAAGAACTTTCGAAAACATTTCCTCTAAACGAAATTGGTGTTTATGTTATAGCTTTTGATGAGATAATACCTATCCTAAGTCAGGCAAATTCGCATCCATTGCTAGAACAAGTAAGTTGGTATGGAAACGAGGCTACTACAAAATACGAACAAATAGTTAAAAATTACGAATCATCGATATTTGCTAAAAATTCAGATTATATCTCACCTATTTATGGGTTTAATGAAACAGATAATAAAAAATTAGAATCGTTTATAGAAAAATATGATCATTATGCAGAAGAAGCACCTCTCACTTTTGACGGTCCTTATTTGTATGATTCATTATGGCTTGCAACATTAGCTAAAATTGATTCTAATAATACACAAAATATAAAAGAACTAAAAAAGACTTTCATCAGTCTTTCTGATATTTTTACTGGAATTACAGGATTAACAAGTTTAAATGATGCTGGTGATAGATTAGAAGCGATTTATGAGTTTTGGACGATTCAAACAAATGAAAATAATACACGATTAGAATGGATTAAAGTAAATTAGCAATTATTATTATACCTTTATTTATATGTCTCAGTTATTGATTGATTTATTATAAATTACTTGAATTCACTATTTTATTAAAAATATTCTTATAGGATAAATGAAAATAATATTGTATTCTATATGACTTTAATTTTAATCGAATCAAGTATTTTTTCTGCAATTGGTAAATATGTAGCATAATAATTAGGATCAAAATGAAATTCGTAGTTTAATAAATAGTTATTTTTCTTATCTATAGCAAATAAATTCAAAGATCCCATACTATTTTCAAATGATGATTTTGAATATTTTGACAATATTCCTACTGCAGGATTTCCATCAATCATATATTTTCCAAATTGTTTTTCTAAAATTTTAAAATTATTATATTTTTTGATCATCTCATTTTCTAAACGTTCTGTAATTAAGAGCGCATAAGAATTTTGATCAAACAATTGAGATCTTTTTTCACTTTTTTTTTCTTCAATTGATAAAATACTAAATGAAATTTGTAAATTTATAGTAGTATCATTGTGTAGTAAGAGGAGATCGCTCAAAGAATTTGAATTTTTGGATTTTCCACCAGTTTCAATTATCCAATCTTCCGTGTCTGGTATTTTTAATATAAATAAACCTTTCGAATCATGATAATCCATCCATTTGATATTTTCTGGATTGAAATAGTGAATATATTCTAAATTAGATGGTAAAAATAATGGAATAAATATTAAAAAAACAAATTGTTTTTTTATCATCTTGATTGTCTAGAATGAATTTATAAATTAACCATATCTAAAAAATATTCCTTTTTCTCCTTTTGGATGATTCCAGATAGTTTCTTTTGAACATGTTCCACATTCAATGCATCCTTCATGTTGTAAAACAACTTTATTCTCTTCAAGACTATAACATTTAGTAGGGCACATTATAGTCATATTTTTCATAAAATTACTACTTGGTTTGACAACTTTGATATGCGGTTTTGTGTCTTCATAATATTCCAATTTTCCAATACGCTCTTCAATTGAAGGTATCTCTACCTCATATGTATTAGAAATTTTTTTTCCTAATTTTTCTGCAATTTCAATTGGAGTTTTTATATAGGTATTTTCAGATTCTACAAAAGATAAAAAATTGTTATATCCTATTTTGTTAATAATATTTACTGCAAAATCTAATAATGCATTATTCGAAAAAATTTTCATAGCAAGTTGATATTTTTTTCCCACAGTCTCTATAGGTATTTTCTTAGCAGACTGAATAATGACTTGTAAATATTTTTTGTCTATTCTTTTCATGTCCTTTGTATAAGGACTATTCTCTATTTCTGTACGATATTTTTTCCCCATATTTTCTGATTCAAAATTATTTTTCTCAATTGCTACGGATACTACATTAGCCGCTCTTGCAGCATCATCAATTCCTACATTCAATCCTTCAATTCTTGGTCCGAAGAAAAGACCTCTTCCTGCAGCATCTCCTATAAATAATACGTTTTTGTAAAATGGTTTGTCCATTCTACATCGTTTTCCATCTGGAACAAGTTTTGCGCTATATTCTAATTCATTATATCCATCCATAAATTCCGTTCCCAATTCTTCAAGTGTTTGAGTAATTCGGTCCATTTCTAATTTAATATCTTGTAAGTTTTTAAATCTACCATTTTTTATTAATTCTTGTCTTAATTTAGGTGAATAATATATTTGTCTTATTTCATTCCATTTATTTGTAAATCTCGCTAATTTTGCAGTTTTAATTTGTACTTCTTTAGGTGTTAATGTTTTATCAATTTTTGTAATTGGGATTTTATCTTTGATGTATTCTTTTATAAAAGGATGTTTTATCATAGTATTTATTAAATTGAAGGGTTCAATTGGTTTGTTGAAAAGTGAATCATAGTGGTATACTCCTCCTATGGAGAGAGATTCCCTATTTGTATATAGAAATCCTCCGCCAATATGATCTTGTGTAATATCTCCTGAAAAAAGATGAGCAGATCCTGTGTCTGATTCAAGATTAAATCTCTGTTCAATAATTTCTTCCGGTAATTTGACTACTACTTTTACACCTTGATATAACTGACTTGAATTAAATTTTTCTCTAGCTTTCAAAATCTCTGCAATTTCTGAATTAACTCCATCAGCAGCTATTATGGCCTTTGTTTCAAATTCGTCTAGTTCATCGGTTTCAACTATTGTTTTAAATTTACTATTGTTATCATCCCATCTTATTGACTTTACATGTACGCCTGTTACAATACCTCCACCATATTTTGATGCACTTTCTTCAGCTTCCTTAGCAAACCATGAATTTAACTTATTTAATAAAACAGAGTATCCAAAATTTGATTGATATTCATGGGCTGTGGTTAAATCCATAGAATAAATTTTATCTTTAGAAGTTGTATGAAGTATATATTTTGTGATTAACCTTTCACATGGATTATCTTCTAAAAATTTTTCTCCGTAAATATCTTCTACATTAGATACTTTTCCGTATTCTGGTTTTTTCGAATATAAAATACCGCCAGAAACATTTTTTGAACCTATTTTTTTGCCTGCTTCTAGTAGTACCGCTTGTTTACCTAAATCAGAAATTTTTTTTAAAGCAGATAATCCAGCTGATCCTCCGCCTACTATTATTACATCAAAATGTTCCATTTTTATTACACTTGTATTTCTAGCATTTTCGAATGATTTTTTATTATTTCTATTAATTTAGGTAATATATCTTCCATATGACCTTTTATGAAAATATCACATTGTTCACATATTGGTGAATTCTCATCCGGATTTATTGCTATTATGAGATCTGATTCTTTCATTCCATCTAAATGTTGTATTGCTCCGCTTATTCCTACCGCAATGTAAATTGCAGGTGAAATTTTTTGACCACTAGTTCCAATAACTCTTTCTGGAATTATAAATTTAGATTGTAATATTTCATTAACTTGATATATCTTCTTAGAAATGGGCAATGATATCCCTATTCCTGCGTTTAAAACAGAAGCCAATTCTTCAACTAACTTTATATTTTGATCTGGATTATTTTTTATTCCTCTTCCAAAACTAATGACTATTTTATGTTGTTCATAATCTATCTCGTTTTTTATGGTTTCTCTCTTTAGAATTTTTATTTTAAGATCTTCTTTGTCAATTTCTGGTATATATTCAATTACTATGCCCTCACGTTTTTCATCTTTTTCAATTGGTTTGAAAGCTCCAGGTATTATACTACATGATTGAGGATGGTATTCTTTCTTTATTGATGGGTTTTTATTGTCCAAACACAAAATTGTAGTCCATAAAAATCCTGAAAAATCAGGTCTATACATTTCAAGTGTTTTTTCATATTTAATTACCTGTCCATTAGTTTTGTGTTGATGTCTAATATCAAGGTCACTTATTACGAGCTTATTAATATCTGATGCTAATCCTGAATCTAATTCTGCTAGTACTGTAGCAGAGAGGTGTCTTCCGGTATTATCTGCTGCAAAGAACAAATAACGTGGTTTCTTAAAATTGTTACTTAAATCAGGAGATATTTTATGTACACATTGTTTGTCTGTTACTATTTTAGATATTAATTTTGTATAAATTTGATTGATCGGATATTTTAAATTTGGATTATCTGCAAATATTACTGCATCAGCCCCATAAAAAATAAGTTCTTTTGATAACGCTTTTATATTGTGACCTAGAACTATTGCAATAACTTTTTCATTGGAATTATATTTCAAGTTAAAATCGTCCATAAGTCTTCTTGCCTCACCTAGCATTTCCAAACTTATTGGGACTATTTTATTTTCAATAGTCTCTATTACAACATATAAATTCACAAAGTTATTATAATTATTATTTGAATTTACTATTTCTGTCATTTTGTTTTTATCATCTCATTATTAACTTGAATAATTTTTAATGCAACTTTTTCTAAATCTTGATAATTTTTTCCTTCTATTATTGTTGTGTTCCTGTTTACCTTTCCTTTTGGTATCTTTTCTACTTTATGAACAATTGTTGGCGAACCTGATAAACCTACTGACTTTGGCTCTAACTCTAAACTTTCATGATCAAAAATTTTTAGAAAATTTTCAAAGTTTTTTAAACGAACATTGGCTTCTTTTTTATATTTTGCTTCCTGTAATCTAAGACTTAATGTATTAAAATTATGTTTGTATGATGGATCAATTGCTATGAATACTGGCATAGGAGCTTGAATTTCTTCTATAATATTATCCATTCCTGGAATTGTTACTAGTCTCTTAACGATTATTGAATGATTTTCTTCATCTATTGAATAATCTATAACATTACCAAAAAACGGATATCCTAATTTCCATGCTGTTTGAGGACCAGTTTGACCAGTTTCTCCATCAGAAGCTCTGTGACCTGAAAAAATAATATCAACTTTGTTTCCATCAGTTTCCATTTTTTTGATTCCATTTTTTAATACTTCTGCAGTAGCTAAAGTATCTGCGCTAGCAAAAATTCTATCGCTATAAAGGTGTAATGTATCTGCATCACATAATAATTGAGCTTCTTTTAGAGCAATATCTGACATAGGCGGCCCCATAGTTCCTACACCTATTTTTGCACCGTGTTTTACTTTTGCATAAAACGCAGCTAATACTGCAATAACACTATGCGCACCTAACTTACTTTTCGTTTCTGCTCTGTTTAGTGTACCATCTGGATTATAACTAACATTCCCCTCAGAAAAATCTGGTTCTAACTTTATGATTACTGCTATATTTAATGTCAATTCATATCTATCCTTTAAAGGTGCTAAATCTTCGAATACTAAAAATATATTGTTTACTTAATATCAAGAATTTAAATAATCAACAATGATTATTTTATACAATTTTTGATATTCAAAATAATATTCTTATATAATATATTTATTAATCATTCTTGTATTTGCTATTAATTCTAAATTCCATAATATGCATAAAACAAAATTAAATTTTGAATCAAACGATCTTTTTTAAAATTTTAAAAAAATATAAAAAATGTTATTTTAGGAAATAAATAAATTTGATTTTAAATTTTAAAATCTTCTTAGAACTTTTGGCTTTAACATTTCTGGTTTATTTTTTAATTGCTTTATTAATGATAACATTTTCTCTTTATCTTCTGGAATATTTCCACCAATAGAATAAACATTTGAAGCATGATTTGCTCTAAAAATAATTGACGATTTGGGATTACATTGAGCTATTAGATTTTCTAACTCAATTAATATTTGCATATCATCCAAAAAAGTAAATTGTTCTTTATACTTACTCATAAATTCATTGTATAGACTATCGTCCAAATGTAAATTTAACGCACCTACATAATCTGGTGATATTTCTCCAATAATCTTTGCTGTATCTGTGATGTGTTCTTTTGAATAAGTAACTCCGCCTAAGCCCAAAATAACCATACACGACAAAATAAAACCATGTTTTTTTGCTTTCATACAACTTTGAACAATTGTATTATATGTTGCTCCTTTAGTTACTTTTTTTAAAACAATATCATTTCCGCTTTCTATACCTAAATAGAACATATTTAATCCTGATTTTTTTAGTTCTATTAATTCTGCATCAGTTTTTTGAAGAAGGTTTTTTGGCATTGAATAAGATGACACTCTTTCTAAGGAAGGAAATTTTTTATACAAATAATTTAGTATTTGAACCAGATTATCTTTTGGAAGATTTAATGCATCTCCATCTGCTAAAAATATTCTTTTTGTATCTGGATAATACTTTGACATCATGTCTATTTCCATTTCTATTTCATTCCATGGTCTTTCTTGGTATTCTTTTGTTCTATACATATCACAAAATGAACACTTATTAAAAGAACAACCCAGTGTAACTTGAAATATTAACGAATTTCCCTCAGATGGTGGTCTATACAAGGGATAATCATAATTTAATTCCATAATAAAGCATATACTTGTATATCTAATATAATTTTATATTGTGAATAATGGATTTTGATAGACTATTGGAATAAAAGTATAATAAATATCTCATATAAGATATTTTTATAGTGATTTTAGTGTTGTTAAATTAATTTAATTATTTATTGGGTCAGTTCGTCGCGAGTACTTCATTGTTTTACACTCAGACTGGAGCAGCAAATAACTTCATTCCCTATACTAATGTGTTGTCTCTAATATTAAAACTTATTTTAAATTTAGTAAATTTACTTGAAACTTTTCAACAAAATTTTAAATTATAATTATCAATTAATTTGTTATAGTGTTTCTGTATTTTAACATCATTTATCTTTCTTCTTATCTTTCTTCTTCTTATCCTTCTTCTTTTTGTCCTCCTTATCTTTTTCATCTGTTTTTTCATCTAACGATGTTGCAATTTCTCTTACACTAAGAAATTTAAAATCAACATCGTCTGCATAATCCCATCTAAAAGTAGATACTGGGCCACCCCATGTAATTATCTGATCTTTTTTACCATCACATTTTTTATCTTTTTTACCCCATTTTCCCGAATCGATATACTCATTTGCTTTTACCCAATTTCCATCATTATTTTTATCTATCCAATTTTCCATTTTAACCACAATTTTATCTTCATCCTCTGGATCCTCTATATTGTACACAACGTATTTGTATCCAATCCAATTTTCTTCTAAATCATCTACAAAATTCTTTTTGTCTGTAAAAACATAACTTACATGCCATTGTTCCTTTGCAAATCTTACATCACCATTAAAAAATAGATTTCCTTTATATCCCGCACCTTCACACGGTCTTGAATCAGTATGATATCCTCCTCTGTTAAACCACTGGAATTTTCCATCTTTTTTATCAATATTATAATTATTTAATTTAATATAAGCTGTCATTTCTATGTTCTTCCAATCTTCAGGAGATTGTATGTATTCTTTTTTCGCTAATTTTTTATGTTTTTTAGTATCTGATTTATCGATATCGTAACCCTCAGAAGTTAAAACGTTCATTCTTACTTTAGCTTCTTCGTTTTTTGATAAAAGTTTCCATGATTTATCGCTGTCATCATTTTGGATTAATTTGAAATTATCATTAGTAACATCAAACGGTCGAAATTGATTATCATCAAGCGGATCATCCATATTAATATACCATTCTTGACCATTTTCTTTGGTTGGATAAATTTTTTTAATATCAAAAATATCATAACTATTATTAGTACTTTCATCATATTCTATTGCAAAGATATCTTGAGTGTTAATTAACATAAAAAAACTTGATAAAAAAATTAAACTCATGCTTGAAAATTTAACTAGAAAAAAAGTATTATTCAATTTTTATATTACAAGATTAATTTATTATTTATATTTTAATTTTTGTTATTTATGTTATATTATTTTTTTCAAATAGAATCTTATTCTTTATTGAAATAATTCTATTTTATATGTAATAGTTAAGTATACATTTAATTAATCTAAATTGTCAATAAAATTACAGTAATTATTCGACCAACTTCATAAATATTAAATCTTGAAATTTACTTTTTAGGATGATTCATAAATTCCGATTAAGTACTATTTTGTTATTTTCATTTTTAATACTTAGTTTTTCAAATCTTGTTGGAACCATGGGTGCTAACAATAATTTTTTGTTAGCATCTGCACAAACATCAAATCCTCCAGATTTTAATTTTGCTGCCGTAGGTGATTGGGATTGTGGAAGCAATTCAATGGAAACAGCTGATTCTGTAATTTCAGTTAATCCTGAATTAGTTTTAGGTTTAGGTGATTACTCTTATGAAGGTGATGCAGATTGCTGGATTGATATTATTGAGCCATTCGAACATATAACGAAAATATCTATTGGTAATCATGATATATCAGAATCCTCCAGAAGTTTAGGGCAGTATTTGGATCATTTTAACATGCAAGAGCAATTTCATTCATTTGATTTGCATAATATACATTTCTTAGCTCTTGCACCAGATGATAGTTTTGATGTAGGTTCAGACCAGCATGATTTTGCGTTGGCTGATCTCCAAGCAGCTTCTGCAGATCCTGATATAGATTGGATAGTTGTTTTCTTACATTATCCTTTGTATGAAATTCCATGTAGTAGTTCAAGTACAGATTCATGTGATGCTGAAGATGATTTTAGAAACATTTACCATCCATTATTTGACCAATTTAACGTTGATTTAGTTTTGTTTGGTAATGCACATAATTATGTAAGATCCTTTCCAATTCAACATGATTCTGGAACTGACGACAGTCCAATAATAGTAAATTCCAATCAAGATCCAAATTATGTCGATCCAGATGGATCTATATTTATTCAGTCTGGTGTTGGTGGACGAAGTATACGCGATTTATCTGGAACTGAAAATTATCTTGCATTTCAAGATGACCGAGAGTATGGAATTTTGGATATAAATGTCATAAATAGCAATACAAATAATCTTCAATTAGAAGGTCGTTTTATTCAAAATGATGGAGATGTAATAGATCAATTTACCATTACAAAACAAGGTGATAATATTCCACCAACTGAAACACTTACAGTAATCAAAGA
>JBNAIF010000198.1:0-7512 GCA_050043595.1 Nitrososphaeraceae archaeon
TTTTGAAATAACAAACTCGTCCATGTAGTAGTGTCTGTCTTGTATTATAGATTTACGCATATCTGCAGTTAACATACCAATTCTGTATTTCATAATGAATGTGTCTGTAACTATAGATCCTAACTTGTTCTTGTCTTTTACTAAAAGATCTATCTGTTCAAGAACAGCGATGTTTATCCATTCTCTTAATGGCATTTCAATCTTCTTTGAAATTTCTTGAACTGCTTCAAAATATGTATGTGGAAGTGTTATGTCTATCTGCAAAGAATCAATACCGTTGAACTCTTCAAACTTGGCATAATCATGTTCTTCATTAATGTGTGTAGGTTCATACTTTTGTTTCCATTTTTCTTTTGATTCTTCACCAAATATCTGTGGCTTATCCTTTAGAGAAGTATGATCAGTTTTTGACATAATAGTGATAACTCCTATTATTTTTCAAAGCAGATTCTAAATTTGTGACCTTCTCCTTTAGAAAAGCAATATCATTTTTCATTTTTTCATAAGAATTAGATTGACAGAACCAGAACTCAGTATCATGTATTTTTTGGTCTAATCTATCTTCCATCTCAAATTCATCATAACTACTCATCTTTCGGAAACTTCACCTCTCTAAGAAGTTTATAACAATATTCGTCGCCTCTTTCAGAACGAATTAGTACTTCTAAAAGATTATATGCATACTTCTTAATATTTCTGAAACGGGCTGTGTCTAGTTCCATATCTTGCTTCTCATGTTTGCACATTAGATTAGTACCTCCTTCTCATTTCTTTTGTATGAACAAATTCTATCTTTTTCAAAGATATTAATTGTATTATTCATATTGTAATATAGCAATATAGCAAATTATAAATATAGAGATAACATAAATATAAGTATATGGATGAAGAATTAGAGGTATTGGTTGATTCAAAGAAAGTAGTATTTCGTTTGGATACTGATAAGATTATTAAATTAAAAATTAAAGCAGCAAAAGAGCAAACTACTCTAAATGATTTATTCAATAAAGCAGTTGACTTGCTGTTAAAAGAAGATAAGAAAACATGACTGCAAAAATTAAACCAAAACCATGTGCTTACAATTGTGGTACAAAAATTTATTGGAATTCATCTGCTAATGCGTATTGGGAGGTATTTGCAAATAAAAGACACGTTTGTCCATATAGACCACCAACAAATAGTACAAACGTACAGAAACCAACACAACCAGTTTATAAAAAATATCAAAAACCAAGAATGGATAATTCTCTAGAAGTATTATCTGGTTCTCCAGATTTTGTGAAATTAAAATATGAATATCTTACCGATCTTATCAAAGAATATAATGGTAGAACTCACAGAAGTCAATCCCATGTCATAAACAATGACAATTTAGAAATAATAGTGTATTATGAAGTTCCTGAAGGTAAGAGAGAAGTGAAGAGAAGACTAAATAGTTATGGTGGTTAGATCTTTAGAAATAGTGATACTTTGGAATTGATATAATAGGCAGAATCAGAAAGTGAAGAGAAGGGAACTAAATCGAGAAAATCAATATAAACAAGAATCCCAAAATGATGATAAAGTGGTATCTCGAACAGATCGGAGTTATAATTGGTATTCTTGCACCTTTTGTAGTTGCTATTGTATGGTTGGCTAGATTACATTGGAAAGTTAGTCAGGCAGAAGATAACATTAGAGATTTACGAGAAGTTTTACTAGATTATGATCGTAGATTGAGAGATGCAGAAGCACAGATAAAGGCTTATAGTATAATTGATAGTATATTAGATAAACTGGAGGACAAGAAAAAATGAGTAACAATACTATTCCAATTGACTTGAATAAGGAAAAGATGATCTTGTTATTGAAGAGATTAAAACAAGGTCGATTGGAAATCGAAGATGCTAAAAAATTACAAAAATATGTAATAAAAGAAATAGAAAAATCAATAATACAGAAGGATGAAGATTACCAGATTGAATTAAATGAACTCCTAACAATCTTAGATATGTATGTAAAAGGAAAAGTTGATCTTGAGAAAGACAGTATCTCAGACTTTTACTCATAGATATAAAATTTTAAATGATTAATCCATTTTTTCGACATCTAAAAAGTTGTAGAGTAATCTTAAATATATTTACAGAATCAATATTGTATGACCGATTTAAAGCAAGGTTTGAAAGATGGAGATTATCCGTGCTCTGCTACTTTGAAAATTAAAGATGGAAAGGCAACAGTAGTTTTAGGTGATGGCTTTGGTTTGAAAGATGGAACCGAAATTACATTAGAAAATCAACCTAAAGGTAGTAGTGTCAAGATAGGATATAATGATCTGATCAACTTATTTAATGGACATGCAGTTGTCTAGAAAAATATAATCTACGTTCTTTTTATTTTAGTTAGAAAATATTATTAGAAACTTTTCTATTTGATAGAATATAGAATATGAAATCTATATTTTTGATAAGTGCAGTTGTAAGTTTTTTTTGTTTCTAATTATTAGTAGTGTTTAATTTAGAGTCAATTTCATCAAGTTTCTTCAAAATTTTTTCATATACATGATCTACAGTTCCAGGCTGCCCGATTGGTAAATTAAGAATTGTGTAATGAAGTTCTGCACGTTGACTAGGAAAGTAAGTGCCAGTACAAAGAATGGTAAAGCCATTACCTACAGACATGAAAGATATAAAACAATCAGTAGCCATTCCATCAGGATCCCGATCATGCATAGATTGTATATTCATTAGTACGATAGAATTCCCTGAAACATCTGTGTCTATTATTCTAAACACGCTTTTTTGACCAGTAGGATCCCATCCGTTAGTACCAGGTTCTAGAATAATTTTCTTCAGTACATTTTTCTTTTCTACGATCTCTAATTCTGATGATGAATAATTTACAGTAGATGTAACAATTACTATTGTCAAAAAACAAATATCCATTTATAATGATTCAAAACGGTATTTTTATTATTCCGAATTATTTAACTGCTAGAAGATAATCTGATAATAATTCTTGTTCAGTTGGCTTGTAATAAGAACCAGATACTCCAATGTTGTGACCCATTAGAATCTCAATATTAATTGATTTCATGACCTTTTCTGTCTGTGATTTATAATACTTTCGAAAACCGTGTGCTGCCTTGAACTCCCTTCTTCGAGTTCCTTTTGGTAAAGGAGTAACAATTTTGAGCATATAGTCCTCTTTCAATAAGACTTTTGATTCCTGTATGTTTTAGTCTTGTAGGATTCTTTATTTTTTCTAAAATCAATTTTTCATTTGATTTATTTTTTGTGTTAGATGTTTGCCAAAGATCTCGCATAATCCAACTATCTTTTGTTATCTTTTCTCCTGCTTGTTTTCTAAAATCAATCCATTCTTTTAATGAATAATAGGCTTCTGGAGTAATAAAAGTGAAATATTCTTCTGTGTCACCCGGATAAACCAAAAGTTTGGCAGCAACTAAAATATTTTTATTATCATAAACAGGAGTCACATGTTTCCATTTTAGTTCGTCCCATACTCCAATTCTAATACCAGAAGAAAGCATTGTTAAAACTATAGGCTTTATTCTTTTATCTGGATACTTTAGTAAATTTTGAATCTCTTCTAATTTTGGAGGTCTATCATCAGCATTTGTTTTTTGTTTTGGTAAACCCCTAGCCAATCTATCCCAGTTCAATACAATATCATTCATAACACAGAAAAGTTTCCCTGCTTTGTAGTAATTTCTGATTGTGCCTCCAGTTATATAATTTTTTTCTTTTACGCAGACATTTATTTGATGTTTGATAAATTTCATAAAATACGTTGAAGCTCAATTCAAATTCTTCTTTGAATTTTTATAGAATATGAGACTTTGTTCTTCTAAAGATAATTTATGATTAAGACCCCAATCAAAGAATATCTTTAGCCTTTTTGGATATTGTCTTTTTGTTTCTTGAGCCTTTAATGCAAACAAAAAGTTCTCTACTGGACTATCAGAAATTTCTTCTTTTGTTTCCAGTACTTCAAGCGTCATGATCCTTATAATATTACAGGGTTTATATCAATATCGGAACGGACCCGGAGGGAATTGCTAACGGATACGTTACTAATCCTTAGTTTCAAGAAAAAATTGAATTAAGAAATTAGATAATAAACACATATAGGAATATAAAACTAATTGCAAAAAAAATCACAAAGGATAGGAATATGTTTTATCATTTATAGGATAAATCGGTAATGATATTTGAAAACAAGAAATAGATAAAAAGAAAGGAAAATAATATCCTTAAATGGAATCAGTGGGATTTGAACCCTTCGGTTAAGTGGGACCAGTTACTTCTTTCTGCATTTGTTATACTTATTAGAGGAGTAATAGATTCATTTACCAACCGTCGTAAAATTTTTTATGGGTTTGAGTGTTTTATTGTTCTTACAGCTATTTAATATTCCTTTAGAAAGAAACATTTCAAGTTATGTGTAACCATCAAAACCATTAATCAATAAAGATTTTCTCATATTACGCTTTAACAGAATGTCTTTTATTTTATTTTTCTAAATCCTTTACTATTTTGAAACATTCGTCAGCCTTTTCTTTGATTTCGTCTTTGTTTTCTATTTTATTCATCATCTTCTTCATCATCATCTTCAAATACACATCTCCTTTATTTTTCCAAACTCTAGAACTATTTTTATTTATTTTTAGGGATTTATCAAAAAAAGAAAGTGCTTCTTTATATTTTCCCTTCAAAGATAAAATTGTGCCTTTGTTTCCAAGTGCATCTGCCTGAATTGGGTCTATTCTTAGGATTAGGTCATAACACCTTTCTGCTTTATCAATTTCATTTAATTTTATGTGTGCAAATGCTTTATCATACAATGTATTGATATTATTTGGATTTATTTGTAATGATTTATCATAACATAAAATTGCATTTTTAAAATTATTGTTTTTTCTGCATATTACTCCTATATTGTGCCAAAGTTTGTCATTGTATGGATTTAATTTTGCAGATTCTGTGTAATAGTGTATTGCTTCTTTGTCTTTGCCTAATCTTTCAGATACCGCTCCAAGGTTTGTTAAAATGGCAGAATCATTAGTTTTAGATTTTTTATTTGCAAAAAGTAGGAGTTTGTATGCTTGCTCAAACTTGTTTTCTTGATATAATATGTTTGATAAATTTACTAATGCCACATAATTATAAGGATCTAACTTGAGTGCTTTTTCATAATATTTTTTTACTGAGGATGAATTTGTTTTTTCTTCTTGTTCTTGTTTTTGTCGTATTTGTTGTATATCATATGCTAAATTAATCCAATAATTAGGATCAGATTTATTATTATTTTCTATCATGATGTTTATCTCTCTTCTTTTTGTTTACCAACTACTCGTACTACAAAATATAGATAATAAAATATTGTTCTCTTTTCTAGTAATGAAAATTGATAAAAAAGTTATGTTATTGCACTATAATTTGCTAACAGTTTATCTTTTATATGTGCAGTTATTTCTTTATCATCATCTAACACTAATTTTATGTTACCAGGAATTGTTATTTCGATGTTTTGAGGTATAACGTTATTGTTAGTAGAATTAGTGGTATCTTCAAGAGCCTCTGCAATTCCAAGTAAATCTATTGAATTAGCTGCTGCTATTACTTCTCCTAACTCAAGAGCAATCCCAGAGAATACGCCTCTTACACCACTCAAAATAGAATCAAGTTCGTTAATAAAACCCACAAAACCCAAAGCAGTAAACGCGTCATTTACATGATTTTCAATAGATTTACCAATATCTGCAAATGATTGAGATTTTGCTAATTCCATTAATTCCATTTCAGGGATAAATGTACTAGTTCCGCCTATTGCATTTCTAGGTACTTTATCTTGAGGTACTGGAATTGATGGTAATTGTAATGGAATTGATGGTAATTGATCAAAAGGAGTTACAGTTATTAATTCTGGACCTTGTTCTGCAATAAGATGATTATCTATTCTTCTAGGTGACTTTGCAATAAAAGAACCTCCTCGAGCATGACTGCCAGAACCAGATGATGAAAATTTTTGTTTAATTGTAACTGTTGCTTCTAATCCATCTAGAGCAGTTATGTTATTACCAAATTCTTTTAATTTCCTTATCGCATTATCTAATTGACTATTAAATGAGTCTATATCAGTCTTCCATGCATCTACAAAATTGTTTACTCGTTCTTCGACTTCTCCAAATTTTTCATTCATCATACCAACAAAAGTACTCATATGAATAGTAGCCTCTGTTGGTAAGTTCAGTACTGCATTACCTGCTTCAGTCATTTTGGAAGTCATTGCAGTAACAAAAGTGCTAACGTTACTTATACTACTGCTACTGCCACCACCACTAGATTCTCCACCTGCACTACCGCTTCCTGAAGAACCGCCACTACCACCGCCACCTTCACCTATCAAAGATGCAAGTAATCCTTTGAAGGCTTCTATGTGTGGTGCTGCTGCAGTTGGTAAGTTGACTACTGCATTACCTGCTTCAGTCATTTTTGAAGAAATCATGGATACAAAATCTGATGATCCTCCTCCTCCTTTTCCTTTACCACCACTACCACCAGAACTATCACTTTCTTCTCCTTCACTACCACCTGTAAATATCGATGATAACAGTCCTTGGAATTCTGTAATGTATGGTCTTGCTGTTTCTGGTAGTTTTGCTACAGCATGTCCTGCTTCTTCCATTGTTTGAGATATTCTGGATACAAAATCAGAACTGCCGCCGCTACCACCACCTTTGCTACTTCCATTACCACCTTCACCGCCTTCACTACTACTACCACCACCAAAAATAGATGCCAGTAATGAATTGAATGTACCTATATGAGGTCCTGCTGCAGTAGACAAGTTTGCTACCATATTTCCTGCTTCTGTCATTTTTGTATTCATTGCTTCTACAAAAATGGGTAGACTTGAAGTTTGAATAGATGCTAATAATGAATTAAAGAGACCAAATGCTTGTCCTACATGTGGCCCAAATAAAGCATTAAATGCTTGATTTGCTAGTGACATTTCTGATTGTACTTTCTCTCCAAAACCAGTCATTTGTTCACCTGTTTCTGTTAAAGCACTTCCTGTATTTTGCATACCTAAAGCAACACCCTCTTGTGATTGTTTTAGTTGATCAGTTCCTCCTACTAATCCGAACAGATCTGGTAATGTGTCTACCATTGATTGTCTTGCTAATTCTGCATTAGCAAGTGTATTTTGTTGACTTAATGCTAGATTATCTTGTGACATTAATAATTGATCATGACCTGCAACTAAACCTAGTATTCCTGGCAATGTTCCAGTTTGTAGGGATTCTCCCAATAATGTCATATTAGCATGTTGTGCTTCAGAGAGAATGTTGTTTTCTGCTAATGACTGATTTAGTCCTTGAACTCCTGAAGTCATTTGGGCAAAAAGTTCTGGAGCAAGAGTGGCATCTTGAGTGAGTGTGTTACCAGAATTATTTAACATGCCAAATATTTCATGTATCTGTGCTTTCATTGTTTGTCTTGCTGC
>JBNAIF010000199.1:0-23212 GCA_050043595.1 Nitrososphaeraceae archaeon
TGTCTGCAATTTATGACAAATCATTCATTGGTGACAAATTTAATGTTATAGGATTCATAGAGAATAAAAGTAATGAAACATTTAATGATGTTTTTTTGATAGGAGAGTTTTATGATCAAAATAATAATTTAATATGGTTAGAAAAAAGCTCGCCATTTTTTAACGTAAATTTCCCAGAGAATAAATCCCCTTTTAAACTCGAAGTCTATTTAGATGAAGTACAATTTGATCATTATAAAATATTAGTTGGTGTAGAATCTAATTGAATAATATTGATTTTGTTATACTTAAAAATTTTCACATGTTGCGTAATTAATCTAAAATGAGTTTATTAAAACATGTGAAAAAAGTATTCTTAAATTTTGAATAAAATTTTAAAATAGAATTAAAAATTCACAATTATCGAATCTATTTTTCCTTTATATAATTTTCAAAACGTTCTATTTTTTTAAGTTGCTTATTGAAATTATCTTGCAATGATTCTTTTAATTCATCAACCAAGATATTTTTATGTTTCAGACAGATTTGTGAAACTAATATTTTTGTATCTGGATAAAATTCTAGATGTGATTCACCACTGTTTGGTATCCTATATGAACAGGTAAATTTACATCCACAGTCTAAGTCATAGTCCACCATACTAGATTTTCATTATGAGAAAGATATAATTCTTCGCTATTTTACTTCTTTTATTTTAATTATAAACACATATATAAAAAATAAAGAAACATATTTGTTATAGACATAAAACAATTCAATTTAATTCAATTTTTAATTCCAAAAAATAACAGGATTGTCTCGATATTTGAATAAATACTAATTCTTCATATAAATGAAAATAATATATAATGATTAATTGTGTAATATTTATATCAATGTTATAAAAATTAATATTTTTTTTAAATAACTATTAATATAATAATATATCGATTATATAAAAATTGAAAAAATATATTTGTGACTGTCATTATAATGATAGAATGTTATAAATCTAAAAAATACCATGACATCTTCGATGAACTAATAATTCTTCTTCGTTAGACATTTGAAAACCGCAAATTTCACAAAATTTACTATTGGAAATGTCAAAGATACTTTTTGGAATTCCAACTGTAAGAATATTATCAAATTCTGAAATTTTGTGATTCTTGTATGTGTTGTCAGAATTCAAAAATTTTTGTAATATTTGTTTTATTTCTTTAATTGTTTTGTTTTTATCTTTGACAATTTCAATTACAATGTTATCTTCTTCTATTGTCATTTTATTAGTCATGAAAGTGCTAATATATTCATAAACTTTTTGTGTGAGAATAAAATTACTTGCAAAATTTATTATGATAAATTTAGTATTTACCATTTATGGATTTAATATGAATATATTCTTCTATTTATTAATGATTGTATTGGTACAGGTATTTTATAGTTGTTAAAAATAAATATGAATAAAATGAGTGAGGAATAAAGTGTTAAATTTAAATGAACTATAGATAGAGTTTGAAAAAATAGAAATCCTCAAATTTATTTGATCAATTTGAAAAATAATTAATGTAGAAAAATTTTGAGTAAAAAAATAATAGTGATTAAAATAACATTTGATTAATGGAAAATATATCAGAACAGAAAGCATGGGAAGTTATTAAACCTATTTGTAGAGAATTATATGAATTAGTAGATTCTCAGAATTTAAAATTTATTTCTGGAGAATATAATGATACAACGAGTTCATATAAAATTAATTTATCATCTAGTAAATTACATTTTGCTTCCAGAGGTTTTAAGGATAGCATTGGGGATATAGAATATAGTGAAGGAAAAATTAGGATTGGTTCTAGGGCAAATGGAATACCTATAAATATTTTTGTAGATTTAAAATAAGGTGATATGATAGAATTAAAAATAACCATTAATAATAATAAATAATATATTGATAATTATGGTATCATAAATTATTATAACTAATGAGATATGATCATCATTTTCTTTGATATGAATTAAATCTAAAATATAATGCAATAAAAAAAGAAAAAATTATTGTCCGAAGGGACTTGGAAGTACAAATCCGCCTACTGGAACATTAGCATTTGGATCTACGTCTTCTAATGGTTCTTCTGTTACTACATATACGTTGTAAATGTATGGATTAACGATTACTTGCTCGAATGTTTGTGCATTATTCTCATCTAATAATCCAGTACTCAATTTGTATCCTGTGTCTGGGTCAACTAACCAACCTTCAAAGACCATACCTTCAGATGGTGATTTATTTAATTCTGACATAATAGAAACATTATTTTTATCATATTCTATTCCTATTGTACCCGTATCCTCTCCACCAAATGGATTGTCTCCAGAAGGAGATGTAAGTGTACCTTCTATTGTTTCCTGTGCGAAAATTTTCTGATTTCCGAGGTTTGTATTTGTTATCAATGATACAGCTAGAATTGCTGCAATTGACGATGTTATAATTTTTGTTTTCACATATAATCACATCTACAATTGTTTTAAAAGGATTTTTCCTATTTACTACCATGTTTCTCCCAAATTAGACCAAAATTATGAAAATAATAAAATAGAAATAACAGATTTACTTGGAACTAATATTCGTTAAACGCATGAAATAAATATTATTAATGTAGAAAAAAACAGATTTTTTACAAATATATTTTTTAATAATTAATATTCTAAAATCTTAAATCAACGATTTCAATATTTAGATTATAATGACTAGCAAAATATTAAGATTTAAGCTTCCAAGTTATGACGAATTTAGGTCAATGACTAGCGAAGATAGGTTAAATATTTTCAGACAGTATTTTGCAACTAGCAGATACAACAGATTAATTCTTCAAAGATACCTAATAAAATCTGCTCTTGACATATCCTACAAAGATCAAATTACTGAATATGAGAAACAACACAATAGTGACTTCTTCAATATTTTAGACACGGTTACAGAATATGGTTATAAGAATGAATTTTTGTTTGCAATAAAAGAGGAAGATGAGTCTTTAATTAAAATAATAGAAGCATATTCACAAAGAATGAATTTCATATAATTGAAATCACTAAAGTAGATTATATTCATTAAATAAAATAGATAATATAGATTATGTCATTTTTAAAGATCGTCTATTCCAAAGACATTGTAACACATATTGCACCTATATTTCTCGTTACCTGCATCAGCTGATTTAACTTCTAACTGACTCTTAGCTCTGCATTTTGGACATCGGCCATAAATTGTTTTTCGTGGCATAAATAAATTATCACATTTACAATATTTATTTTATCCTTTAGTTTAACTACTATATCTTCAAGTCATTTTTTGTTAATATATATATTAGTAAAAATAAAAAAATAGGAAATTTATATAATAAATTTATTTTTGTTGTTTTCTTTTTTTAATAATATATGAATGAAATTATTTAATTAATTACATTACGTTATATGGAATTTAGGATGAACATACCGTTAGAGATTGTCCGCTATACAATAGTGAAGCAAGAAAAGCCCTGTTACAAAATTATAAGGATTCTAGTCTATTAACAAAGGAACATAATTTAAAATTTCTTTAATATCATTCTAAATTAGAACACAAGTTTATATGGATTGTTGAAGCAAATAATGCTCATGATATAGGAAATTTTAATACCGTTAGAATAATCCCTTTAACAACATTTCAGAATGTTAGAGTCTTGTAAGAAAGAAGGTTCATAATAATTAAAACTAATCTAATAAGAAAAATACAGTAGTTACTATATTGATTTAATTTAATTTAAATATATTTCTAATAGAATATAGTACTATATTAATAACAGATAGAAAGATGAGGACATATAATAAATTTTATTTCAGAAAAGTAATTCAAGACATAGTATATTATTGAATCTTTATAAAAAATTAAAATTTCTTTAAATATATTTTATAGTAGATTTTTTAATAATTAATAAATATTGTATGTGATGCTTTACATACGTATGTATTTGTCCGATCAGCATAATAAAACTGAAAACCAAATTTTTGATCTAACTAGCAATAACTTTAATGATATAATTAAGAAAAATGAATATGTCTTAATAGATTTTTGGGCTCCTTGGTGTGGTCCATGTCAGACTATGTTACCAATATTTCAGAAGTTATCAAAAAAATATGGACAAAAAATTACATTTGCTAGAATAAATATTGATCAGAATAAAAATATTGCATCGACATATGAAATATATTCTATTCCATCATTTATTTTATTTAACAATGGTCAACCAATTAATGGAATTTTTGGAGCTGTTAGTGAAAGTAGATTAGAGGAATTAATTAGAAAAATTATGTGATAAAAATAAAATATTTAAAATATGACATAATGTTTCCATATTTAGGCATATATATTTTATATAAAGTGATAGATTTGTTCATAGTAATTAAGAAAGATATATCAAATTTTATTAATTATTTATAATTGATCAATATTTTATAGAATTTTATAGAAAATTTTTATGAAATGATACTAAAGATTAAATTATATTTTTTAATGATAATTATCATACAAATTATAAATATTCATAATTTCTATGTTAAATTGATAAATTCTATAAATTCATAATATTATTTATAAAAAATACTAAAACTTATATAATTTATAATATTACATTTATGCAATTTGAGTGAAGCATATATTTTATTAAATGTTAATTTTAAAGAGCAAAAAACAATAATAGAAAAAATAAAAAATATATCGACAGTAAAATCTGTGAGAACTGTGTACGGTATTTATGATATTATAGTAATAATGGAGTCTTCAAATATGCAAGAAATAAAAAATTCGATTGATGTTGATTTACATAATATTGATGGAATTACCAATCTTACTCCATTAATTGCAGTGTGATGTAATAATTGACTACTCAACAATCACAGAAACCACAACAATATGAGATAATAGTAGTTGGTGCAGGTCCAGCAGGTTTATCTGCAGGGATGTTTATTGCAAGACAAAAAGCATCATGTCTAGTAATATCAAAAGATCTAGGAGGACAAATGAATTTGATACCAAAGTTGGAGAACTTTCCAGGAACACTAATGTCAAGTGGTCCTTTGTTCGCCAAATCACTAGAAAATCAATATCTTACATTTAAAGGTGAAATGACATATGATACTGTGCAAAGAATAGATGAAGTAGAAGAAGGATTAAAAGTAAACACTGTACGTTCTGAATATATTGCAAAAGCTATCGTATTAGCACCAGGCAAAGTTCCCAACAATTTGGGACTGGAAAATGAGAATAATTTTGCAAATAAAGGTGTACATTATTGTACAAAATGTGATGCTCCATTTTATCAAGGTAGAACTACTGCGACTGTAGGTGTTGGTGGGTATCTATTGGAATCAGGAATATTACTGTCGAGAATGGCTTCTAAAGTTTATCTTATTTTTAGAGGTGGTAAATTAGGTGGAGATAGAGAGATGATTGCATCCATTGAAAAGAAAGAAAATGTAGAGTTAATTCCAAATAACAGTATAAAAGAGATAACGGGAACAAATGCATTACAACAAATTACAATTGTTAGCAACAGCGGAGAAGAGAAAAAATTGGATGTTGATGGATTATTCATAGAAATGGGATCAAAAATAAATCTGGATTTTGTAAAACATTTGGTTAAACTTAATCCAAAAGGAGAGATAGAAATAACCTATGGAGGTAAAACAGCACATCCTGCTATCTTTGCAGCTGGAGATGCTACGAGTATCCCATATAAGCAAATAGTGGCTGCATGCGGAGATGGTGCAGCTGCAGGTTTATCTGCATTTAATTATGTAGAAAAATTAAAAGGGAAACCAGGTATTCGTGCGGACTGGAAAAAAACTATCGGAGATACGGTTTTCCACTACTAAAATCTATCTATTTTTTTATAAATACAATTAATTTTTGTGATGACCTGCACCTAATAATAATTACAAATATTTTAAAAAGATGATTAACAGGTTGTAAAAGCGTAATTAAGTTATTTTATTTTGAGGTAAAGGTTAACTACATGTTTTCACCATAAATTAGTATGAGTGAATTTGCTTTTTTTAGATTTTTGGGTTACGATATGTTAACTGAAGAAGAAAAAGAAGAGAAGGAAGAAATCATAGAACTAACTGAAGAGGTACTGGATGCAAAGGGCTTAGAATGTGATTCAAGAATAAGCAAATTATCTAAAGAACAATTACAGGATATTCTTGAAGAGGTTAGAAGGAAGAAGCGTAACAGAAGAAAAAATCTAAAAGTACAAAGTAAAGAGAATAAAGAGAAAGAGAATAAAGAGAAAGAGAATAAAGAGAAAGAGCAAGAAAAAGTAGTTTCAAAAGATTAAAAAAATAAATTATATATCGTAAAAATATTAGTTAAGAAAATGAGTAATGAAAATCAAGTTCCTACATGGCCTCTGATTACGGGTATTGCCGTTATTGTTGTAGGGGTAATTTTTATGATCTTTAGAGCTAACTTTATGCTATCGCTAGTCTTTGTAGTCTTGGGCGTATCATTGATTTTGGCATGGTACGTTCTTTTTTCAAGGCAAAGAAAAGATTATTTGCTTAATTACGGCCAAAATTGTGTATGTCCTATTTGTAAACATGTTAAACCTGCGATTTGCTTACAAGAAAAATGTGCTTGTTGTGTAATTATGGATCAAGATAAAATTATTGGCCATTCAAACACGCCGTTACAATAAGAATAGTGTTTTCGGTGGTTTATTCTTAATTAGAATATTTTTTCATATTTATTTAAAATGCTATTCTGATATGTCAATCTGCAAAATTTGATCCACTTGTGGATGTCCCATTTTTTCATAACGTATTTTAGGCATTGTTATTTGTATCATCGTTTTGGGATAAGTTTTGATTACAGTTTGTGGTTGTGATTTTAATATAGCTTCTAACAGTGGAGTAATTTGATCCTTCATTTCTTTATCCGTAATAGTTCGATTAACTGATTCTAATATCATTTGTTGTTGCGACACTGTTTCCAATTCTACATCTTCAGACAAAGAAAGTGTTACATTTGTTCCGTTATCTATTAACTGTTTTATTTTGTATTTATTACTAGTTTTTGTACTGTTTTCCAAGTATATTCTTTTTCAACAATGTCATATATACATTATGAATTCAATAAAATCAAGTTCTGATAAAAATATTCAAAAAGTAATTATATTCATTTTATACAGAATACATTATTCCTCCTGAAACTATTGGTACTTGATCAACATTTGCTAACTCTTTTATCCGAGCTATTATAGCATTAAACCACAAGCTATCTATGCCTTGACTCCAAATAGTTAGTTTTTTGTATTCTTTTTTAATACCGTCGTTAAAATATCCTGAACAATTTTCGGATGTCATGTTATAATATTTTTGACTGATTTCATCTATTACTTCTGAAGCTTCTGATGGTAAATATAATATGGTTAAAGTAGGAAATGGAATTGTATTTGATGCCTCTGTAGATGTATCACTACTGCTTTTTTCTGTCATCCATAATCTTTTTAATTATTCTGTAATAAGAAAATTTCGACATTAAAAATGAAATAATACTCGTAGTTTATAAGAGAATAATAGTATTAAAGATCTTGTCAAAGATTGATTTAGCTTTTGTCTTTTATTATTATGGATAATAGATCCAAAAAATTTTCTTTGCTTTGGTTCTTCTTGTAGATTTGTAAAGAATTTATTATTATGTCATGACTCGAAATAGATAAATATTGTTTAATTGTTTTTGCGAGACTTCCGTAAAGGAATAAAGCTTGGGTTACAGAGGTTACATTAGATGGTCTTCTATCCATGCTAGAGCTTTCAAAGTCAATAATATGAACATCATTAAATTTATTTAAAGAGACAAATACATGATTGTTGATTTTATTTAATTCTCCATGATCTAAGTGTATTTTATCTAATTGATAACATTGCAAAAAGATTTGTTTTACTATTGATGATAACATATTCTTATTTAGATCGTTGACATCTACAAATCTAATTATAGGTAAACCAGAAATTAAATCCATTAGGATGAAATTTTTAGTATAGCTAATTATCTTTGGTCCTATGCCGATTGAATTTGCTCTCTTTTGTAAATTCACTTCCTTGTTCGAATCTTTTCGACTAGAATCGATTCTCCTAATTTTAAGTGCATATTTTTTTTTAAATTTATCCATTACACATAAAACAATACCGTTATGACCTTTACCAAGTATTCGAAAATTATCGATTTGTGTAAGTCCATAAAACAAAATTTTAGTGATTCCAATAGATTTTATCTCTTTCAGCCTAGCTCGACTTTCGTAAGGATCAACTTTAGGATATGAAATTAATCTCGAAACAACTGGTGAATCAATGTCTAGTATAGAATATTCGTGGGTCTTTTGATAAGAGATCATAGGTTAAATTTTCAACTATTTTATCATTTTTTAAATCATTAATAGTATAAATATCAAATTGTTTAGACATAGTATCAATCAATCCTTTAGGTATTCCAATATTTTTTATATTTTCTTTTAGCATAGTTTTGATAATTTTTATTATGTTAGTTTCTCCTCTCTCGATAATACAGCTTATTTTAGAATTATCAAACCACATTGATGTTGATTTGTTTGCGTTAGTGTCAATAAACTTTTCAGACTCATCTTTCATGAAAATCGATGGACCTGTTTTGAAATAAAATTTTGGTAATTCAATGTATTTGACGAATATTGCAATAATTGCTAAATCTTTTTCATTAGAGTAAATTGTATGACGGATTATTTCAAATCCCTTTTGGTCCAATTCCCTTGTTATAGCTTTTGCAGTTTTTTTTAGTTGACCCCAAATAATGTCTGGGCTGGTATATTTGTACTTAAAATTTATGAAAATTATATTGTCAGTGAATTTTTTAATATGTTTCTTAGATTCGTTGGTTAAATTATTCTTATTACTTTGGTTTGAAATTTTAAAATAATTAACTGAAGGATTTTTAATAAAAGATCGGGCAGATTGAATAAATTTCGCCAAGCTTTCTGAAGATATAGCAGCACCAAGATTACGATTGTTGTCAATTGGATCCAAAATCACAACAGGTGTTTTAAATTTACTAGTTGATTCTTGATCTTCACCATCTTGTGAAATACTTATGACAGAATCCATTTTAATCAAATTAGCAAAATAATTTATAACTTTGTAAAAGTCACCAAATTTTAAAATTAGTACTTCAGAAACATATCCACTAAAACCTGAAATTGAAATTTCTGCGCCATATACTCCCATCGTTTTTAGAAACATCTTCAAAAGTCTTACATCGTCTTTTTGTCTTTCATTTAACATACTTTTCATATATTCAACATGGAATCTTGAACGATCTGCTGCACTTTTCCACATTCCTTTTTCTACTTCATAACATGGAACTAAATTTATACGAACAAAATTATCCAGATTGTTATTATGATTATCTATTTTCACAAATCCTTCGACGTAAGGATGTTCTGCATATCTAGTTCGTGGATTATGATTTTTTAATACCTTAAAACCAATATCTAAAGCAAGTTTTTCAAATTTCTTTTCTTCAAGTTGTGGATTTATTAAGATAAAAATGTCAATATCAGTCTTTAATTTTAAATTTGTCCCTTTAGCAAAAGAACCTCCAGTAATAACATCTACAATAGAAGAAGAGAATTCTTTTTTTATCTCAGTTTTTATATTTTTATCTATATTTAAAAGAATTTCTAATTCTTTATCTGACGGTTTGGATAAAAGTAATGCATCATCTAAAATTTTAGTTATGTTATAATTTTGATTATCATGGATATTGTTGTATGCCATTTTAAGATACCTGAGAATATATCGTATATAATTTTGAATAATTTGGTCCTTCTGATCCCAACTCGCTTTGTTTTAGGTGTATAGAATTGATTATTTCCTTACCAAAATGTTTATCTTTGTATTTTTCAAGATCGTTTTGAATATTTGATAACTCTTGTACTTGGTTTTTAATTCTAAATAATGTAAGATGAGGAGTATATTTTTTTTCTTGTCGAAATCCCAAATTTTTTAATTTATAATACACCATATCAAAGATTTTACATAGCTCCAGTTCACTCTCTTTACTAACACCTAACCATATAATTTTAGGAAAATTAAAAGAAGGAAAGACTCCTATGCCTTGATAATTTATATCTATTTGATTAAATGAGATTTCAGATAATTTAGACTTTACTTGATTTATGATATCCAAAGATGTTTCACCTAAAAATAATAATGTAAAGTGAAAATTTTGTTCTTTTACTGGTTTTAAAATATTTGAACTTAAATTTGTTGTTTTTAAAATATCAGATTGAATTTTTTTCAGATTACTAGTTATCGAAGAATCTATAGAAATGAAGGCTCTCATTACTATATAGGTGGATCATCGTCTGTTCTTATATTCTATTACGAATATATCAAATGATTTTAATTTTTTATTATTTCTTTTATTGTTTGAATTTAAAATATCATAACATATCTTTGCACACTTAACAATAATATTGATAAAGGAAAAATAACATTTTTTTTAAAGTATAATTCCATTGATTTAAAAATAAAAATTTATAAAATTAGTCTAAAAGCCATATAGATCTTATATTATCGGCATCATAAGTATAAACTCCAACAGTATTATTAAGAAATGTGAAATTTTCATCCATAGTAGAATTGAAGTACATTATACCTCTATATCCTTGCACCGTATCTAATAAAATACTGGTATCATAAGATGTCCAGTTTATTTTTTGACCGTCAAGTGTAGAAATTGTTCCATATCCTTGTCCAAAAATTGTTTTATTATCAAACAGTATAGTATTTATGGAAGTGATATTGTTTTCCACTTGACCTACATTTGTAATCGTAGCTTTCTCAATACATTTATCTTCGAAAATCATAAATGGACTAGACTGTAATATGGTAGATATAGGACAAATGTTATCTGTCGCCTCATAGAACGGTGAAATATCTTTTATTTTGGTTATATTTTCAGTTACTAGAATTTCTGTCGATGGTGTTTCTGCATTAATTGTTTCAAAAGAGATCAAACCAATGAATAAAGAAAAAGAAAATGAAACAATTAGTGTAAAATTCATATTTTGTGTATACACAAACATCTGTTAATATATCTTAAATAATAGTTTTACTTAATTTGTAAATAATTGTTTTTCAAATTATAAGATAGTGGAACACCGTTACCAAACGAATATGCAATTTATATTATTAAATTATAAGAAGATATCTATAGGCAGAAAATAAAATTAGTAAAATCTGTTTTCTATTTTATTTATATATTTCTTTGTTTATTTATCTGAATAATAAATATTCAAGTTAAAAGAATAAATTAATAATTTTAATCAAGTTTTTCCCAATAAAACAATTCTGGATTGGTTACATTTGTCATTACAATCCAAAAATCATAACTTCCATATTTTCTATCACCAGCTTCATTTAAAATGGTATTTCCAGTAATGCCATTATAAGATCCTGCGATATCTAGAAAATTATCCGCAAGATATGCTATATCATACCCATTTGTGTTTTTCTCAGAATAGACAGATGCTAATCCAGCTAACCATACTGCATCATAATAATAATAGCTGTCCAATGGAACGGGATTTGTACTATTTAATTCAGCCATTATTCTCGATTCCAAATCATAGATTTTTTTACTAGTTGAATTTTCTACATTATAAAATAAACTGGTAAAATTAGTTTTAACGGCAAAGTCAGAGGCAATTTGGTCATTTATTAAATTTTCATTTTTAGCAGAACCATCACTTCCATACCACCTTACATCAGATAAATTAGGATATTTCTGGGCTTCTAAGAATATCGGAACGATTTCATCAAAAGCTATCAAATATATTCCAATTTTTTTTATACTGTTTGTTTTATTTTTTATTTCCTGAATAGTTGTATCTATAATTTTTAAATTTTCTTTTAAAATATCTGACATAGTATAAATAGAATTATTCTTTTGTATAAATATTAAAGGATCATAATTAAATTCATGTCCAACTTCTCCACCATATTCTTCAAAAATCGTCATAGTGTGATTTAATAAATCATTTCCATATGCATCATCTCGCGAAATAGGAAAGATAATTTTTATTCCATCATCGATCATTTTTTGAGATATAATTTTTGCCTGCTGGGAATCATCAGGAACAATTCGAAAGATAGTATCAGAATGAATAGATAATGAAGTTGAGGTGCTTCCTGGACTTATAATTAAAACCATATTCTCATCTACAAAATCCCTAATATGTTCTAATTCTGAACTTGTAACTGGTCCAACTATTATTTTTACGTCATTATGGAATAATGATTTAACTTTCTCTAAGGCTACAACTGGATTGGTATCTGTATTTTTTAAGATTACATTTAATTTTTCTGTAGAAGATGATTCATTTGTCTTTAAAAAATGTTTATTAAAATCCTGAACAGCAAATTTTATTGCTTCAATTTGATAATCACCTATTGAAGCCAAAGAACCATTGAGAGTTATCAAAGCACCTATATTCAAAGAATCCTGTGATTTAATTTTTCCATAATTCAAAGAATTGATTAAATTGCTTTGATTAGAATCTAAATAATAATTTTGCAGATTATCTGAAATGGGTTGATTTAAAGAATCAAAAATAGCATCAATTGGTTCTAATAAAAACACAATTCTTAAATTTCCATATAATTCAATAGGTTTATACGATACGTAAGTTAATTTTTCATCAATTTTTGTTATCAGAGTATTAATTTTTTGTTCCATGTTAGTACTAATTAATGAAATAAGATGAGAATATGTAGTTTGATCTGACTGGTCTTGTGAATCTGTCATTTTGTTTCCGTTTTTATCTAATATTATTAATCTTTCTTTAGTCAAATTTAAATTTAGTAACGATTCATTTATCGAAGAAAAATTTAGTAATCCAGACCATATTCCTATCAATAAATCATCTTTTGAAACTATAGGAACAGATATTGCAGATTGTTCAAGTTTTGCAGAAGATGATGTAAATATATCACTTAAATAACTAGATTTTGTTTCCTTTGCCACCTGAAAATAATCTCTGAAACTAAAATTAGTTGATTTTGCATTGAGTTGTCGTTCATATGGTTCAGCAAGATAAAGATCACCATTAGAAATAATAAATGATATAGCTTGAAAATCATCGAATTGATTTAAAATATCTTTAGCAATATTTCTTTTATCGAGATCTTCCTTATCAGATACTCCGTGTAATGTGCCAATAGTATAATTTAAAGTATCTATAGATGACAAATTTTTAACAGATTGCAATTTTCCTGTAAATTCTAAAATAGATGTAAGGTCACTTATTTTATCTCTTAAATTGTTAGAAACAAGATCGATAATTAATTTATTTTTTTCTTTTAGTATTTTCTGAAAATTTTCAAAAATTTTAGAAGAATTTTTTATTTTCATTTCTGAATCAACTGTTTCTTCTTTATATCCTAAAATGTGGATTTGATGATCATTGTTTGATATAAATAGAGAGTCAACTAAAAACAAGATCAAGATAAAAGATGAAAAATACATTAGCATAATTTTATTTTGCACATTTAATTTTATGGATATGGTTTCTTTAATTTTTTTTGAAAAAAATAATATTTCAAGTGAATATTTTCATGATTATGCCAACTAATATTTTAATAAAGAATAATGACTAAAACCAGTAGATTTATTCAAAGAAATCTTAAAAGATGAAAATAGTAACAATGAACAAATTTTAAAAATCATAAAAAATAATAATTAAGTTGATATTTATTGATGTTATGGATTTTCTTTGCATATCAGTAAATACATCGAATATTATTTCCAATAGTCTTCTTTAGATAATAAAACATTAAAATGCCTCTTATGAAATATTTTTTCCGAATTTAATCATTTAAACTCATATGACATTTAGTTTTAAATGTAGACTTAAATAATCGACCAATCTTTTTTGAATATTATGTGGAAAGTTCTCATGCCTAAAAAGATTGTATTTGGTGAAAATGCTGCAAAAGAATTTGAGTATCCCAAAAAAACATTAGTTATAACAACAACAACACCTGAAATTTATACTAAATGGATTGATTATATGGGTCTTGATGATTATGAAATTTATGATAAAGTTACACCAGATCCTTCTATCGAATCAATCGAAAAAATAAAGAACCAATATGAAGGAAAGGAAATTTCTGCTTACATTGGTCTTGGTGGGGGAAGTTCGATGGACGTTTGTAAATATCTAAGTAAACTAACAGGAACTCCGAAAATACTGATTCCAACTACCTTTGGAACTGGTGCTGAAATGACCACATATGCAGTTATTAGTTTTGATCATAAAAAGAAGCTTTTACAAGACGAAGGTTTTCTGGCAGATGTAGCGGTTGTTGACCCATATTTCCTTCCAGGAACACCTTTTAATATAATGAGAAACTCTGCTTGTGACGCAGCAGCTCAGGCTTCTGAAGGATATGATAGTAAATTAGGAAATCCTTTTACACGATTTTTCTGTAAAGAAGCATTTGACATTTTAGAAAATGCAATAATTAATGAAAAACATGAACTACTCCCTTATGGTGCAATGTTATCAGGAATTGGATTTGGTAATTCATCTACAACATTGGGACATGCACTATCATATGTATTTTCTAATGAAGGAGTGCCACATGGATATTCATTATCTTCATGCACTACGATAGCACATAAATTCAATAAATCAATTTTCTACGAGCGTTTCAAGAAGATATGTCAGAAATTAAAGTTTGAGCCATTGAAATTGGAACAGCCATTAGATCAAGCTGCAGATGTTATAATGCCAGACAGAGGTCATTTAGATAATAATCCAATTAATGTAAGTAAGGACGATATAATAAAATGTCTTGATGAAATAGTTAATTCCAATCCTCTAGAATAAAATATTTTTTATTTTCATTTTTTCTTTAAGATTTTAAAGGTTAATTATGTTTAATTAAATTTAAATTATCATTTGCAAGAAAAAAGAAAATAATGATATTCAACAAACAAATTCGCATCAATCATCATTTATTTTCATATCATTCAATGTTAAGAAACCTTTAAATTTATTGTAATAGATACGATAAAAAGATTAAATAATGACAACTATAAGCAAATCACTAACAATTAATTCTCCGGTAAGTGAAGTGTTTACTTATTTTGCAAGGCCTGAGCACATGGCTGATCAATTTCCAGAAAACATGGGATTAAACATTATTCCATTAGAAGTAAAAAATGGCTTTGGAGTAGGAACTATATTTAGAATTAGTGGTGATTTTGATGGTAAAAGACTAGAATGGGACTGTGAAACAATCGATTATATCCCACATAGAAAGATAGTTGCAAAAATGATTGAAGGTCCATTTAAACAATGGCAAATTACGGTTGATTTCGAAGAAGTAGAAAAGACATCTACGAAAACTAGTCTTACTGTTGATTATGATATGCCAATGGGTCCATTAGGAGGTTTTCTAGACAAAGTAAAGCTTAAAAAAATTGCAGAGAGAGGAATGGAAAATGGTTTATATCGTGTAAAAGCTTTACTTGAAGGAACAGGTTCAATTCCAGTTTACATCACTTTAGATGCATATAGACAAGTTTTAAAAGAAAAAGAAAGATTGAATTGTTCGGTTTCGGAAACTATATTAAAATTAGTTGAGAATCAAAAACAAACTACAACTACAACTCAATAATTTTTATTAATTTTAATATTCAATTGTTAAATAATATTATATTTTATTTGTCTAATAATATAGAAAAATTATTTTAACTAATTTATAGATGAAATGTATTTGTTGAAATAAACAAACATTTCTAATAATAAATGCATAAGAACAAAATTAAAGTAAAAAGTACACAACAATAAAATTTGAAAATAAATTTTAAAAATGATTAAAATAGTTTAAATACATTTTGTAACATTTACATATTTTAATATATAATAAATATTAAGTGTTAGAAAAAAACTACGATGTAATAATAATAGGAGCAGGAATTTTAGGAGTTTCAATAGGATATTTTCTAGCATCAAATACTAGATCAAAAATAGCAATTATAGAACAAGAAAATGATGTTGCTTTGCATAGTAGTTCCAGAAATACGGGCAAAGTTCATGCACCTTTCTTATATGATCCCCATAAAAAGAAATTTTTTGCTAAGTCATGTAGTCTAGGATATGATATGTGGAAAAAATATACAGAATCTAAAAAATTATTATTCAAGGAAGATGGAGTTATTGAAATAGCGAAAAAAGATGGAGATTTAGAGACATTAAATAAATACTACAAATGGGGATTAGAAAATGGATTAAATGAAAAAGAAATTAAAATTTTAGAAGAAAAGCAGATCAATGAAATTGAACCAAATATAGTATGTAAATCAGCATTATTATGTAAAAAAGATGCATCAGTAAATTACTTTAAATTAACAAAGTCTTTGGAAGAAGATAATCAACAACTAGGAAATCACATATTTTTATCAAATAAAGTTATTAAGATAACAAAAAATAGAAATAATAAAAATAAAAAAATCAATATAGAAATAATTAACACTGTTACCAAAAATATACTAAATATTAGTTGTAATTTTCTTATTAATGCGGGAGGAGGAAATTCTTTAAAAATTGCAAATTGGATGGGGATTGCGACTGAATTTATTAATTTGCATTTTAAAGGAGAATACTGGATAGCACCAGATGAATATAATCATTTAACAAATCATAGCATTTATACTGTTCCTAATAATAGCAAATTTCCATTTCTTGACCCACATTGGATAAAACGAGTAAATGGAATTTGTGAAATTGGTCCTAATGCATTACCTGTATTTTCTTATGATTCATATAAATTCAAAAGAAATATTCGAAATCTCATTCCGAAAATTAAATCTATAATATTAAAAGAAAATTTCTGGAAAATAAGCACTAATAAAGAATTTATGAAATTAGTATTTTCGGAATTTGAAAGTTCTCTATTTAAACACAAAATGATAGGTAGGGTTAAAGATTTTTTACCTGATATAGATTCCAGAAAATTTAGAAACAAAGGCATTTCGGGTATCAGATCACCGTTAATAAACAAAAAAGGAGAATTTGCCCCAGATACAATAATTCGTAAAACTGAAGATTCTCTGCATATTTTGAATTATAATTCTCCAGGAGCAACGGGCTCCCTCCCAATTTCAGCTATGATTGTTCAGGATTTAATAATCGATTCAATAGTAACTAAAAACAGAGATCAAAGTGAAAAATTTAATGGAAAAAAAATATGGGATATTGAAGAAATACATAAAAAAATTAAATATTAGTAACATAGAAAGAAAATAATTTTGAAAATGATTATCTTGACTAACATTTAAATAAATATTAGAGAAATATTAAAAGAACGATATTTTGAAAACTAGTAATTAGTTATTAAGAAATAAAACATAGATAATAACTAGATAGAAAATGATCTTGAGGGGTTGTTGTCTAGCTTGGTATGATGCCAGCCTCGGGCGCTGGAGTCCGTCGGTTCAAATCCGACCAACCCCATTGAAACCTCGGTTCATAGTCGTAAAAACGAAATACTTAATGTAAAGACAAGACAAAATAAATATGATCGTAATTACGAGATGAGAGACCTATATCATAGAAAAGAGAAATTAGAATATTGGATACAAAGAGTAGAAACTGATTTAATAGATGAATCAGACAGACTTGATGTTCTACAATTAGTAGAACATATGCAAGACAAAGAAAGGTCAATTCTTTGGATTATTCGTTGTATAACTGCATTAATAACAATAAGAAAACAAATAGGAAAACCATTTGGAGAAGTAAGAAAGGAAGATATCAAATCTTTTTTGAGGTGGATGGAACAAGAAAAAAAGTACAAAGCGTCCACAAATGAAAAGTTTAGACAGATTCTGAAATTATTTTACAAGACCGTGTATGGTGGTGGTAATAATGATAATAACACAAACTATCATGATGATGAAGATAAAAAAGAATATCCAGAATGTGTAAGATGGTTTTCAGTAAAACTAGGTAAAGAAAAGACTGGAAAAGATACAGTTATGAACATGTCTGAATATCTAGAGGAAGAAGAGATACAAAAATTAATTGAATATGCACCAACATTACAAAAGAAGGCATTTCTTGCTTGTTTATATGAGAGTGGAGCAAGACCTGAAGAATTTCTCAGGATCACAAATAAGGATTTTAGAATAGATAAAAATGGAGTAGTTTTGATGTTACGTGGAAAGACTGGAGAACGAAGAGTTAGAATAGTTGCGTTTGCTAAATTAATGCAGCAGTGGCTTGATTTACATCCACTTAAAGATCAAAGTTATTATCCATTATGGATTAGCGAGTCTACAAATTGCAAAAATAATGCATTAGGAATCAGAGGTGCACAAAAGATAATTGAAGAGACATTACCTAAAACAAAACTAGAAAATAAACATGCTCGTCTTTACATATTAAGGCATTCAAGGGCTACACACCTAGCAAAACATCTTACAGAAGCGCAAATGTGTACATATTTTGGATGGGTACAAGGAACGCAGGTAGTTCGACGATATATTCATCTGTCTGGAAAAGATATAGATGATAAATTACTATCATTAAGTAAAGAAGGAAATCTAAATCTGCAACAACAAAAAGAAGATTTTAAACTTAAGGTAATAAATTGCAAGAGATGTTCCGAAAACATAAGCGTAGGAACTAGTTTCTGTAGTCGTTGCGGTTTGTCTGTAAAAATTGCAGATCAATATATTACAGATGAGACAGAAATAGAACAAGAAAACAAGGAATTGAAATTACAAGTAAAATCTATAGTATGTGAAGTATCAAATATGAGAAAACAAATGCAAGATTTTATTTATGCAATAAATAGTATGGATCAGCATACAAAGAATCGTTTTGCAAAACAGATGGTCAAAACAGGATTATTCAAATAATCTTTAATTTATTAAAGAAACAAAGATACTCCTAGTTAAGTTATCTTTTATTTCCATTTTTATCTTTTTATTTTATACCCTCTCCCTTCCATCAAAGTTCCTTGTGTTTTAATAAAACTAATTACTTCTATAACATGCACAAATATCATATACCCAAGAATGAAACAAACTAAAATCAAACACAGTCTCTCAGGTTTGTCATTACCTTGACCTGATTTGACTCATGAAATATAAAAAATATCATAAAAACGGACAAAAGGTAATGAGTACGGTTAGAAAATCATTTGATAGAAAAAGTAGTAGTAGTAGTAGTATGTATATCATTACTATTACTAAAATATTGACTGATTTTCGAAAAGAAAGAATAAGAAGTGAGGTGATAAATCAAAAAAAGAAGAATGCAAAGATAATACTTTTTTTGCAATGGATTACTACTACTACAATAAATTACTATAAACAAATGAATGAATGAAAAGCGTAGGAGGCGCATCGTGATATTGATAATATTTAAGATATATCACAAGATGCATCCAAAATACGATAATAAGAATAATCAACAACAAAAACAAGAAATGCAAATAATAATAACTACAACTGCAAATAAGAAAATATCAGGTAGAATACAAGAACAAAAGATGATTTTGGAATCGTAATTATTGCGTCGTAGTACTAAACTAAACAACGACGACGACAATAAAGCATACGTCAATAACGCTAGTGATGTTAACAATATCTACATTGAAATTGCTATAACATCATGTCCAGTTGATTCCTGTGATCAATGTCGAATAATATACACCAATAATGTGCTAAATTGCAGAATAATATGCAAATGTAATTGTCACAATTCTGATGACATTTATGACTTAAAATGAAACAAAAACAGACAGAACATAAAAGTATCAAAATGAATTTTAATGACACCTTTAATGACAGTGACAGGTACCAGTATATAATAATAATATGTTACAACAACGATCTATTATTATCACATTTGTCATCATCATCGTCTGCAGTACCAAGAAATCCAACAACTCCGAGTGACTAAACTTGATGATGTCATGCTAGAACATATGGCCTACATAGTATTACAGGAAAAAAGATACTTTACATTTAAGGATTTTCTGATATTTGAAGTAGACGGCATAGAATACCATGTAAAACACGGAACATTCCGTAATAAAATATCAGAATTTATCAAAGCCGGACAAATAGAAATGGTATTTTGTTCTAGCCTGGCATTTTACACACTACAAGGCTACAACTTTGGAAAAGATAAGATGAATATGATGATGACACCATACCATACAGGGGATAATTACTACAATAATATCGCTAGTAGAACAGGTAAAGGTTATCTGTATAACATGATACAAAATCTACCACTAGACAAAAAGTCTATTCATGATATACGTCTAAAATTCAGAGTGAAAGGATTATGGTTATTGCTATCATCATCTTCCTCCTCCTCTGTTATTGTAGATAAAGCAAAGAAAAGAGAACAACAAGAACATAACAATGAAAACAAAAACATAAAGAAACAGAATCATCATCATCTTTCAATAAATAGCAAGAATAAGGATATCACGCTACCAACATGGCATATGTTACGTGATTTACTAGTAAAGGTTACAGTACACAAAACCGATACAATTTCGGTTATTGTTGCTTGTTCAGTAAATCCTATAACTTTAGACATTCAAGGAATTATCAAATTAACAGAAGCATTGTCTAGAACAGAAGAACGAATATCTCAATTATACCATAGCCTTCCGAATGGAAATGATACAATAATTACTGATACTAATACTCATAATACCGTCTATCAAATTCCACATTATACAACTTGGAATGTTACCATGTGGCATTTTGGTGCAGACTCATTAATACAATTTACAGGTGAAAAATTCTCAATAACATTTCAAGATGGACGTAATGTTTTGTTACGCATCTATTCAAAAGAACGACAACAACCAAAAAGAAAACGAGGGAAAAGAAGCAATGATACTAGAATTCGTATTGAAAGACAAGAATATCCTAATAAATCAGTTGAAGATGCAATAAATGAACGACTTTGTTGATTATACCAATATTTTGGATGATTATCTACATGATGTATAATATCAATAAAAACAAAATGATAATAATCAAAACATAGACAGAAAGTAGTGGTAATAACAGATCTGCTTGGATCTGTTAGTTAATACTACTGTCATTACCTTCAATATTTTTTTTCATGAACTATATTTTATGAGTATTTTGATTTTATTTGGAAAACATTGTTAACTATTTATTAACAAGTGTTAACTATTTATTAACATGCTAGAATCTTTGTTTACATCGAAAGCACGAGTAAGTATTCTTGAAATCTTTTTATTAAATAAAGAAAAGGAATTCCATATACGAGAACTAGCACGAATATTAGATATATCACCACCATACATACGAAAAGAATTCAATAATCTTAAAAGACTTGGAATATTGTCTGAAAGAAAAGCAAGTAGAAATATGATATTTTATAAAATTAATAAATCGTCTTCTATTGTAGAAGATCTCAAAAGGATATTTCTTAAAACTGAAGGAATAGCGGCAGAATTAACTAGTGTTTTAACTAAAAATAATAATAAAGATAATAAAAACATAATAAAATATGCTATGATCTATGGTTCGTTTGCTAAAGGAACAGAAATAACAAGTAGTGATATTGATTTATTGATTATAGGGAGTATTGATGAAGATACTCTTTTAAAATTAGTAATTGATACGCAAAATAAAATAGGCAGAGAGATAAATTATACTATGTGGACAGAAAAAGAATTTATATCAAATATTCAGAAACAAATTCCATTACTGCGAGAGATCCGTAAAACTTCTGTGATCATGATAATTGGAGATAAAGATGAATTTAAGCGAATTATTAAAGAAAAGATTAATTGAAAAATTTGAATCTGACCCAACAATTATTAAAAATGAGATAGAGATATCCAAAAGAGACTTGAAATCAGCAAAGAAAATGCTAGAAATTTCAGAATGGGAATGGGCTCACAATGCTGCTTATAATTCAATGCTGCAAGCATCTAGAGCATTGATGTTTGCAAAAGGATATAGACCGTTAAGTCAAGAACATCATGTAGCAGTCATTGCTTTTATGAAAGCAGTTTATCAAAATAAATTTGGAGAGATAACAATACATGCATTAGACAAGGCAAGAAAGCAAAGAAACGAATCAATATACGATAGAACTAACTCTGTTTCAGAAAATCAGAGCAAGAATTTAGTTTCAAAAGCAGAATTTTTTGTAACTAAAACGTTAGAAATACTATAATAAATTATAATGACGAAGATAGAATAATATAAAAAGAATTATTATGTACATAATATTCAAATCTATGTATCTATAGTATTATTATTGTCACAATAATTTAATGACTAAACTTTCATATAAAGAACAACAAATTCTAAAGTATATTATCATAAATTGTGAGATATATCATTTTAATGAAGATGAATCATTACAATATCTTGAAAATCATTTTACAAGACCCATCTCAAGAAGAACATATTACAAGTATAAAAAGCAAATTTACAAAAAACATGAAGAGAATTCTCCATATTTTGGATTGTTAAAATTATCTTGTTTTAATAACAAGTCCAGAAGTAGTTGGAATAGTATTTCATTGATGAGAGAAAAAGAAAATATGATACAAGAAGGATTGATAAATAATATTTCTTTAGAGGAGTTTGACAACGTAGATCACATTCCTACATATCTAGAAAAACTATACGATAGAACTGGCGGTGTTATAGAACATGCTAAAGAATTCATAAATAGAATAGAAACAAGAAGAAAAGAAGTTGCTAAAAAATCCAAATTAATACCAGATAATGCAACAATAAGAAAAGAATATGTGAAATGTAACAAAGAATTTTGTCTTAGATGTCCTCATGGACCATATTATTATGCGTATTGGCGAGATAACAAAAGTAATAAAAGAAAATTAAAGAAAAAATATCTTGGTACATCATGTCCTATATTGGCACAAAATAAGAAGAATTGAGCACAAATTGTTTGTTTGCGTGCACTTTTAAAAAAATCTTGTGTAACAGAAATTGAACTATAATTTTATCAGATGATATTATTATTCTAAACATCATATTAATAATATTAATATTAATTATAATTATAATTATAAGTAATATAGAAAACAAAGGACAGTTAAATAAAATTAT